>PWFM01000075.1 GCA_003553895.1 Syntrophomonadaceae bacterium
ACACATTTTAATTAATGTAGTAGCAACTTCTACATTTAAACAGCTATTAATTATATGTTGGATTTCAAATGTGCATCTTTGTATATTATAATTATAACATCTTAAGCTCTTAAACGATACCATATTTACCCCCACCGGAAAATCCTGCCTGGGAAATAACCGCAAACCTGGGCTATGCAATCATCTGGATTGGCATTACAACTATGTTTATGGCCGCTTTCATTGCTCTTTTTCAAACCAATACCAAGCGCATCCTGGCCTACAGCAGTGTCAGCCAGATGGGTTATATTTTGATGGGCACAGGCTGTGCCGCCTACATGGGCCTGGAGGGGCCAATGGGTTTCAGCGGCACCATGATGCATATTTTCAACCATGCCTTTTTCAAGGCGGGCATGTTCATGATGGTCGGGGCGGTCATGCCAGGACCCACCGCCTGGAGCTGGGAAAACTGGGCGGCCTGTTCCGGAAATTCCCGCTGACCGTTGCTGCCTTCGTCATTGCTGCCGGAGGCATCGCCGGTGTGCCGGGGCTGAACGGTTATGCCAGCAAAACCCTGCTCCACCATGCCATCGAAGATGCTTATACTTATGCACAGCTGCAGGACTAACCGGGCCTGCTCACCTTTGCCCGATGGGCAGGTTGCCCTGCCGGGCGGTGATCCAGCCAAGGAAAAAGAGAACCGCTGCTGCAGCCAGCCAGGCCACAATAGTCAGAATAACGATATCGGTGCCGTGACGCACCCCGATTCCGATCAGAGCCCAGACAAAAACGGCAGCATAGATGTAATCCTGACGCAAGTAAAAAACAGCCAGGGCTATAAGGGCGGCAATGATCAGCATCAGGATGGTAAAAAAGATCCCGCCTGTTCCGGTTCCCAGCCAGCCGATATTGTAAAGCCAAACATTAAAATTGACTAAAGTAGCCGCCGAGAGCCAGCCCAGGTAGAGGCTGAAGGGAAACTTGACCAGGACCCGGTCGTATATATTTCTTTCAGCAGTAACCGCCCCCAGGCGCAGGTATATGACCACCAGGGAAGCCAGCAGCAGGAGGATGACAATGAATGACCAGCCTATATGCTGGTAATGCCAGAGGAAAATCCAGAGCACATTGAAAAGAGAACTCACAGCAAACAATATGCCGACCGCCTTAACCGAAGGGCTTTCCCGGTGCCCCGGTAAAGCCTGGTACACCGTAAAAGCGATCAAACCTAAATAAATCAGGCCCCAGATGGAAAACACATAGGGAGCCGGGGTCAGTAAAATAGGGTTTTCAGCAGAGAGTTCCTGCTGGGTCATGTTGATCGGCAAAGCATTGGCCAAAAAGTTGACCGCCAGAACCACAACCAGGGCGCCAATATTGATATAAGCCCTGATATCGCTTCTAATCACAATTAACACGCTCCTTTCAAGAGTGGTTATCCAGATAGGGGATTAAATTTTCCCCTAATTATTTAGCTGCCTCTACTAATTAATTCTATATTGGTACAGTGATTCCTGTTTTTTTATGCGCACCCGGCCTGGGTTATGTTCCAGATACTAATCCTTTAAGCAAACATTGACTGATCGCTGCCTTTATCGCTATAATGAGCGCAGTTGCAATGGAACTGGCGGTGATCAAATGGATGAACGAAGCGGAGACAACCAATTTAACCTGCTCGACAATCGCGCCAATGAGGAAAAGCGGCGAAAAGCCCTAAAAGACAGATGTGAAGAATACAAGGAACGCTTGAAAAAGCGCGATCCCCAGGAAATAGCCGGACTGGCGGCGGTAAGCCTGTTAAAAGATCAAGAAGGCAGGCTTAAATTAAGCGGCATCCATCTCCTTGAAACCTATAACATCACCTGGCCGGAGCTGTCCGTAACCGACAGCAGCGGCAACCCGGCAGAACTGAACAAGGAAGCGCTCTGGCTGCATTATCTTGACCGGGCCGATGGCCACCCTCTGACCAGGCGCTGGGTTAATTTAAGCGAAATTGGAGGCTTGTTTTACCAGCAAGCTTTTCAGGGCTACTGTGGTGATGAGCTTGCCGAAGCATGGGGAACCAATATCGAAGGTCTGCGCGAAAAATGCCTGGCTACGGGCGGCTGGGAGCTGGGCGGATTGGGAGACCTGGCCATTGAATGGCGGGCCCTGCCCCGCCTGCCGCTCTGCCTGTGTTACCGCCTTCCCACCGGGACGGACCGGGCCTGGGCCACGATGCTTTTTGACGCCGCGGCAGGCCACTATGTCGCCGCAGATGTTGCGGCAATTACGGCCAAAGAGCTGGCCGACCAAATCAAACCCTGAGCGGATATATCTGACCGGATATCATAGAATAAGCCGGGCAATGATCATTTCGTAAAAATTCGTGTACACGGACTGAGGCAATAGATGCAGATTCAAAACGGCGAGTACCGGCAAAGCGAACATTTTAATAGCGGTCCAGTAAACTGGGTCCTTTTTTTTGGATCGGTCTTCTTTTTTGTGATCAACCTCTTTGCCTCGGTTTCCATTTTCCCCAGCTACAGCCTGGCCATCGGCAGCAGCCCTTTCCTGGCCGGCCTGCAAAATACCCTGTTCTCTTTGATGGCAGTGGTTTTGCGTTTCTTCTTTGGGCCGTTCATGGACCGGAAAGGACCCAAACCCTTGATGTTGATCGGCGTTTTTGCTTTTGCCACCACGCCGCTGTTGTTGATGCTCAGCCCCACCTATCCGATGCTCCTGGCAGCGAGAATTTATCAATCAATCGGCCTCTCCGTCTACCTGCCGGGTATTTCCACCCTGGCCGCCGATATGGCCCCAACCGATAAAATCGGCACCTACCTGGGCGCATCACGCATCTTTATTAACCTGGGGCTGCTGGCCGGGCCTTCTGCAGCCCTTTTCGTAATCGGAGAGTTCAATTACGAAAGCTGGTTTGCCATCAGCGCCTTAACCTCTGCAGCTTCATTTATACTGCTTTATGCCGTAAAAACCCCCGATGTTTCGTACCGGGTCGGACGGGTCGCCGGCTCCATGGGACAGATCCTGAAAGCGCTGACTGAAAAACAGATTTATCCAATTATCGGAGGTATTGCCCTCTATTCTTTTACCTACAGCGCCGTGGTTTCATTTGCCGCAGTCCATATTGAAGCTACATCACCAGATTCACAGGCTCCGTATTTTTTTGTAGTCATGGGTATCGCCGGGGTAGCCGGCTGCCTGGGAGCGGGAGCCCTGTCTGATATTTTCAGCCGCCAGAAACTGGCCTGGCCGCTTTTGGTCACCCTGGGCATCGGAGCGATGGTTTTCTCCATGATTCATCTATCTCCGATCCTGATCATCGTCTGCGCTATTATTTTAGGGATGGGTATCCAGGGCAGTTCGCTGGTTTTTGCCGCCTGGTTAATTGATTTAAGCAAACCTGAGTTGAGGGCCACCACGATGAGCCTGCAGGAGAATTCTATTGACATTATGTTTGCCCTGGGAGCCCTGGTGTTTGGGCTGGCTGCCCAGGGCCCGGGGCTGGGCAGCGCCTTTTTAACAGCAGGCGTTTTGACCATTATTGCGGCCCTGCCCCTGGCCCGAATAAGCAAGATAATAATCACCCGGTCGAATCAATAATCAAAAGGAACCAGGTAAATCCGGTTTCCTTCTTTGCGCCCCTTGACCAGTTCGCAATGCCGCAACACGGCAATCTGCTTATCTAATTCCAGCTCCGACAGGTTTAAATCATCTAAAACCTGCTGCCGGGTCGCTTTTTCATTTTTCTTGATGTAGTTATATATTTTTTTCTGGATATCGAGCAGGCCTTCCGTGCCGCTTTGTCCGGATGCCTGGCGATGTTTTTTGGCCATCTGGACAGCTGCCACATCGCAAGTCTTTGGCCGCTGGAGCATCTCCATGTAGCAGTCTTCACAAACCTGTTGATCTTGATGGAAATAAATATCTTCAGCGGACACTTCACTCTGACACCTGGCGCATGTTACTGCCATGATCTCACCTCCTAAAAGTTGACTCATTTTCTGCCGAAACAACCTCACTCACTTCTGGTAAATCTTAAGGACAGATAAAACTATCACCCTGCAAAAAACCTGAGTGAGATCTCCCGGGGATTAGATAATAGCCCGGCCTTCCTTCAATTAGAAAGAGAAAAGCAAGCAATTCGCTGACGGGGAAGTTTTACCCGGGGAAATTTTATATTTGCCTTTTCGATGTTTCTTTTTGCTTTTTATGCTTTTGCAGGTAATCAACAATAGCCTGCCTTAAGGCGGCAACTCCGATGTTTGAACAGTGCACCTTGGATTCCGGAAGCCCGGAGAGGGCTTTGACCACGTTATCCTCAGTAATGGCTACGGCATCGCGGAGCGATTTTCCGGCCGCCATTTCGGTCAGGACGCTGGCCGTAGCGATAGAAGCCGGGCAACCGCATATTTCAAAACTAATCTCCCTGATCCGGTCGGCCCTGACCCGGATATAAATCCGGACAAAATCTCCACAGTCCGGGTCACCCACTGTCCCGATGCCGTCGGCGCCGGGGATAATCCCCACATTCCTTGGGTTTTGAAAATGGTCCATAACTCTTGCCGAATACATTGCTCTATCACCTGCCGCATTAAATATATGGTCCGGTTGACATTATAACATATGAGCCAGTTCGGAACGGGTGCGACTTAACTGAATAATCCTTGCTTCCACAGGCCAGGTTTGCTATTATATAAGCATACTAAAGTAATATATAACATATAATTTGCTTAAAGGAGGAGTTAAGATGAGTTCATTAGCGGAACATATCCAATCCGCCGACTGGAAGGCGGAAAAACACGTTCCCGTTATCGAGGTTAAGGGGGCGGCTAAAAAAGGAGAACCCTTCCAGGTGGAATTAAGTGTGGGCAAAGAAATCCCCCATCCCCATACAACCGAGCACCATATCCGTAATATTCAGCTCTACTTTAAACCTGAGGGAGAAAATTTTATCATTCATCTCGGGACATTCCAGTTCGAAGCGCACGGCGAATCGGTCCAGGGGGCCAATGAAGGCAGCGCCAAATGCGAACCGGTGGCGATCGCCACCGTCACCCTGGAAAAACCGGGTGAACTGGTGGCCCTTAGCTACTGCAACATCCATGGCCTCTGGGACAATGCCCAGAAGGTGGATGTTAAATAAGATATCCGTCATAAAGCCCGGAACTATAAAAAGGTTAAGCCCGTCCAGCAAGCTGTATAAATCACCAGGAGTGAGATTTCTACAGCTTGCTTTTAACTGATAAAGACACCACCCGCTTACCGGGTGGCGGGAGCGGCCATTTTTCACCGCCGGTGTTTGCTAACAGGACATATTTCTTAAACACCGCGATGTTAATTTTTTGTAATCAACAACCCTTATTAACAGAAAGTGTGGTTTTAATGAGCTGGATAGAAATTGGAGCGCTGGGTATGCTGGCGGGAGTAATCGGAACCGGGGCCGGTGGGCTTGTCTCTCTTTTCATGAACAAACCTTCATCCCGCTTTACCGGGACAATTCTGGCCTTCGCCGCCGGGATCATGCTGGCCATTGTTTTCCTGGAACTGCTTGAAGAATCGATTGATTTTAGCAGTCACATGATTGCTATTCTCGGCTTAACCCTGGGGATGGCTATTTTCTACGCCATCGATCACTTTCTGCCCCACCATCACCCGGTTACCCCGGAAAAAACCCATCAGGGCGGATACTTAAAAAAAGGGACCCTGCTGGCCCTGGGTATTGGCCTCCATAATTTCCCGGAAGGCCTGGCCATAGGCGCCGGTTTTATCGGTTCCACCGAACTGGGGACTACCCTGGCCGTCTTAATCGGCCTGCACAATATTCCGGAGGGTATGGCCGTTGCCGCTCCTTTGAGGGCCGGTGGCTATAATCACCGCAAGGTAATCTGGATCACTGCCCTGGCCGGGGCGCCGATGGGCGCAGGCGCTTTTATCGGAGCGGCTATCAGCAGCATCTCCCCGCTGATCCTGGGCTTATCGCTCGGATTCGCCGCCGGGGCCATGCTCTATATCGTCTGTGACGAACTTATCCCTGATGCTTATGAAAGCGCAGGAGCCCATTTTTCGATCCTGGGTATTTTTTGCGGAACCGTCCTCGGAATTCTTTTTACGGCCTGGTTTTAAGACCAGGCCGTATTTTAGTTATAGTTAATACTGATTTTAAATTGCTATATTTTCAATATAATCACTTGACCTTTTATGGTTTAACATATATGATCACCTTTAAGTAAAAAAGCTAAAAAAAGGATGGTTTGTTAACACCATGATCAAGCACAAATACAAGCGCAGCAGGCAGAGGGAAGAAATTCTTAACATTTTAAAGGGCACCGATTCTCATCCCACGGCAAGCTGGATTTATGATGAATTAAAAAAAGATTTCCACAACCTGAGCATGGGCACGGTATACCGCAACGTCAATATTTTGCTCGACCAGAACCTGATCACCAGGATAGAATCGGGCAGCAGCTTCGATCGTTTTGACGGTAATGTAGAGCCCCATTACCATTTCTTTTGCCGGGAATGTGATGCCATTTACGATATGCCGATCAAGCTGATGGAAGGATTAAACAAGCAAGCCAACCTGTCAGCCAATCACCATGTAGAAGAGCACCGCATTAATTTTTACGGAATATGCGAAAACTGCAAAAGCAACGCAGCGACCTGATTAATGTCGTCCCGGGTGAGACCTTTTGCCAACAATACAATCAATAAATAATTATCTCAAAAATTTTACTCTTAACAAAGAGACTCAGCTAAATATTTTTGACGGCTGTCCTGGCGCCACAGTAACGGAACAGCTGGATGTGAACCAGTCCTCCATTCCCCTTTTTATCAACGAATACTGGACCTCCCGCCAGAGGCAAACTGCGTCAATCCAGGAAATTTCTTACCGGGCTTGTTTTAAACCCCAATTGCCCCGGTTTTTTATAGATCTATTAACTTCGCCGGGCGATAGAGTCTACGACCCATTTGCCGGGCGGGGCACTACTGTCCTGGAAGCCGCCCTTATGGAGCGTAAAGTGGCAGCCAATGATATCAACCCCCTGAGCAAAATTTTAACCGAACCGCGCCTCGATCCTCCTCCTTTAACCAGCATCGAGCAACGCCTTTCTGAAATACCGGCCCGGCAATCCGGCAACCGCGAACTGGATCTCACTATGTTCTACCACCCCGATACAGAAGCAGAGCTTCTTTCTTTACGGGAATACCTGATCGACAGAAAAAACAGTCTCGCTGAAGACAACATTGATCGCTGGATCAGGATGGTGGCCACCAACCGCCTCAGCGGTCACTCAAGAGGTTTTTTCTCCGTCTACACCATGCCGCCCAACCAGGCCGTCTCGGCTGAGAGCCAAAAGAAAATTAATGTGAAGCGAAATCAAAAACCAGAATACCGGAACGTCAGGGAGCTTATCTTCCGCAAAAGCAAGCAGTTAATGCGGAACATGGATGCAGCGCAAATAAAGCGGCTTAAGGAAGCTTCGAAAAGCGCTTTGTTTTTGGAAAAAGACGCTTCAAGAACCGGAGAAATTGCAGATCAAAGTATAAACCTGACCGTTACCTCCCCCCCCTTCCTCAATGTCGTGCAGTATTCCGCCGACAACTGGCTGCGCTGCTGGTTTAACGGGATCGAAATGGACAGGATTGAGAAAAATATAACTATGGCTAAAACCCTTGATGCATGGTCGGCGGTAATGGGCGCTGTTTTTGAAGAACTGTTCCGGATCACCAGGCCGGGAGGCTGGGTGGCCTTCGAGGTTGGGGAAGTCAGGGGCGGGAAAATTAATTTGGAAGAAGCTGTAGTTCCACTGGGCCTGCTGTGTGGCTTTAAATGTGCCGGTGTAGTGGTTAACCGGCAGAGCTTCACCAAAACATCAAATATTTGGGGCGTAAAAAATAACCGGGCCGGCACCAACAGCAACCGTATCGTCCTGTTTAACCGGCCCGGGCATTTATCTTCATAAGCCTGGTTTAAAATTCTCCTGCTAAGGGCGCTCCATGGTCCTGCGGGGTGGCTCATACTCGCCGCGGTTCATAGCCCTGGCCTGGCGGGCAGAATCGTACATTACCCACAGGTAAACGGCAATCAACCCCAGGCCCCGCGTTAAAAACCAGGCTCCCACAGCGATTAAAAACCACATGAAACCCTTGCTAAAGTGGCCCAGGTACATGTACCCGGCCCCCGGGAAAATCAAGTTTAAAAGGCTGGTCAGGATGGGATCCTTTCTAAACTCGGAGCTGACCTCCCGGGAGGCTTTACTTTTATCATCTTCCGGGGCAAGCAGCGATGATCGACAGTAGCGGCATTTGACGGCGAAACTAATAATCTTTTCACCGCAAAAGGGGCAGCGTTTATAGGTCACTTCTTCCTGATCGCTACCAAGTTCCGGCTTGCCGGTACACCCCCAGCTGGTGCAACCGCCGGTTTTTTCCCAGCACCGGGCATGGTAATTGCTCATGCACATACGGCAGCGAATAGATAGTTCTTTCGGTTTAAATTCCTGTCCGCAGGCGCTACAGTAGTTTTCTTTCATCTCTTCGTCCCTCCATTACAATTATACCACAAGCCAGTTATCAGACAGCCCGTTAATTTTTCACTTGCCCTTTAAATAGGTTAAGGGGATAATTATAATCAAGTAAATTGCGAGACCAGTAATCTAAAGGGGCGATAGCCATGGAAAGCCGTGATGTAGCAAAGGCAGCAATATGCATAGCAATGACTGTTTCACGAGATGAAGAAATGAAACTTAAAGAGGCCCACCGGCAAGAAGGAATTCAGTCCCTGGCCGTAGATTATGGGGGTGAATTTTTGAGTTCCCTGCAAAAAGTAGTTGAAAGGGCAGTCGTGGCTTCTAAAAGAGAAGGTCTTATTGACGATTCCAGCCATTCCGACGGCGCGGTAGCCGGGGCTACCCGGGAAGCTTTGTCGCAGATAATGCCGAAAGCCCTGGGGCTCAACGTGGGAGGCAAAGTAGGAATTGCCAGGGGCGGAACGCACATTGCCGTCTCCATATTTTTCGGAATTGGCCTGCTGCACCGCAATGATGTGGCCATCGGTTTAGGCCACCGGGCAATCTAAACTGCTGCCATGCAGGTAGAGAAAATGATCCTATCTTTTTATGATGACCCATAAAGATCAGCACGGCTTGAAATAACCGAAAAATCGATTGGATATGGCCAGGTCTTTTGAACGGGAACCGGATAGCAAAACCGGCGGTCTAATTGTTAAAGGAGAGTGAATACAATGTTCTTGAAAAAAGCGGCAATTGTCACCGCGGTTATCGTGCTGACCGGCCTGGCCGCCTCAACTTTGTCTTCATGCAGTTCACCGCTTCAATATGCTTACAGGGAAGTGCAAGAGGATTATGTAAAAACAACCCCGGCATACCCGATGGAAGAACATTTTTCTGAAGAAGAGTATGCCAGGGAAGAACGGGGGATGGTCGTAGCCGACAGAGAAGCCCCAGATTTTGATCCGGGCGTACCGGGAGCGGAAGAACCTTCTCTCAGACATGTCATCCGCCGGGGTTCAATAGATCTCGCCGTATCCGACACCAGGGAAACGCTCCGGGAAGTGCAGGCTATTACCAGGGATGCAGAGGGATTAATAGCCAGCTTAAATGTATATGAAATCAGGGAAGACCTCTACGGAGCCAGGGCCACCCTGCGCATACCAGAAAACAGGTTCGAAACGGTCCTTGAACAACTCGAAAACCTGGGTAAGGCAACCAATGTCCAGAGTGAACTCGAAGATATCACCATGCAGTATATAGATCTTGAATCACGCCTGAAAAACCAGGAAGCACAGGAAGAAAGACTGATGGAAATCCTCGATATGGCTGATACGGTAGAAGATGTGCTTGAAATAGAAAAAGAGTTGAACCGGGTTCGGGGCGAAGTCGAATCAATGAGCGCCAGGCTGACCCACTTGAAAGACCAGGTAACCTTTGCCACGATCAACCTTAATCTGCGGGAAGAAAGCGTTCCCACCGGAACAGTTTCTCCTCAGGCTTTTCACAACCTGGGCAGCAGAATCTCTGAAGCCTTTATCGGAAGCGTTAACTTCATTCTTAATGCTGTTTCAGGCTTAATCGTTATTTTTACGGCCCTGATTCCGGCCCTTTTCCTTCTGGTCATCATCGGAGCTTTTGTCTGGTTGATTGCCCGCAAACGCTTTAAGGCCCGGGCGCTAAACCGGGAAACACAGGAGGAACAACCTGTTACCAGGGAATAACAGTTCATAGCGAAATAAATGACCTAAAAGGACTTATAGGGGCCCATAATCATTCCGTTCATAAAACGGCCTTTATTTAAGACTGCCGATCTTGTTCCTCGTCGAGGATATCCCCCTGCAGGATATCTTCCCGCTCAAACAGATCTCTGGTTTCCCGCAAAAGGTCTAGAAGCCGCTGCCGCTTGTTCTCAGGAACATGGGAGAGGTAGACAGCCAGGAGCAAATTGCGCCTTTCCTCGACATCGTTGAGAACCTGGAGCCCCCGGGGAGTGATGGAAATCCAGACCTGGCGCCGGTCTTTTTCTTGCCTTTCCCTGGTTACCAGTTCCATTTTGTGAAGGCGATTGACCAGGGCGGTAACGGCGCTTAAAGTCACACCGAGCATATGGGCCAGGAATGATGTGTTGCAGGGCCCTTTGCGAAGCGCACGGAGGACTATAAACTGAGTATCGGTAATTTCATCGGCGGTGTACCTGTTGTGGAGGACCCGCACCCTGTATACCAGCCGGCTAAAAATATGATCCAGTTCTTTTATGTACTCAAGCAGGCTATCCCTAGTAATGATAATACCCCTTTCCCGGGTTTATTTAAATACAGCAAATGTTAAATGGTTTAACTATTTACCTCTATTTTATACACCGGGAAGATTAAAATCAAGGCTTAAGGGCTTTTAATATTTTCAGCCCCGCGTCCACTGTGGTAAAATATGTGGCAAGCCGTCATAGATGCCGGCTTTTAAAAAACTGAACGGCGCTTCGAAGATGGCGCCGGGTTAAGCAAGAAACACTTCCGGCAGGATAATAAGGTCATCTTAATAAAGGATAAATGGAAAGTACGGTCTAATATGAACCCGACCCTGAAGATCAGACAATTCGAAAGGCATCCTCGGTTTCACCTTGCAGCTCCCCTGCTCGCGGGAATAATAATTATCCTGGCTTTTCCTCCTTTTGAGCAGGGCTATCTGGCCTGGTTCGCCCTTTTGCCCCTGCTCTGGGCCTGTATGCTGGCAACACCGACTAATGCTTTCA
The DNA here is from genome assembly GCA_003553895.1 of Syntrophomonadaceae bacterium. Lineage (GTDB taxonomy): Bacteria > Bacillota > Dethiobacteria > DTU022 > DTU022 > B1SED10-74M. The sequence continues at coordinate 11,245 of PWFM01000075.1, forward strand.
AAGCGGGCTTTTTATTCGGCCTGCCTTTCACCCTGTATGTTAATTATTACCTGGGCTTTGTTCTTTATCCGTACCTTTCCACCGCCCTGGCCACTTTGGCCATGATTTTACTGGTCCTCTATATCAGCCTGTTTTACGGAATCTTCGGGTTTGCCGCCAACCTGGCCGCCCGCCAGGGCCGGGTCTGGTTTACGGCCCTGGCTCTGCCTTCCCTCTGGCTGATCGTTGAATATCTCCGCTCCCTCACCTTCCTGGCCTATAACGTGGGCTATTTAGGCTATACCCAGTGGGGATATCCATCTATACTCAATATCGCTTCCGTCTTCGGTTACTGGGGACTGCCTTTTGTGATTGTCTTTTTCCAGACCATGATCATCCTCTTCTTTCTGCAAAAATTGCGGGGCAGGAGCCTTTGCGGCCTCAGCGCCGTCTTTGTTTTAATCCTGGGCCTGGGTCTGGGCCTGCCGGCTTTTCAAGCGGTAGAAAGTAAGGATGAGCCGCTTCATGCTGCTTTGATCCAGGGCAACATCCAGCCGGAGCAAATCGTTGACCGGGACCGGGAAAACATCCTGGATTATTATCTTGACCTGACCCGGCAGGCATTGAAAGAAGCGCCGGAAACTGAACTGGTAGTGTGGCCGGAAACTGTAGTTCACCTTGATTTCAGGGCAGAGAGGGTTCATCCTGATAAAATGGCCGAACTGGGCGAAGAACATGGCATAAAGCTGCTTTACGGGGCCCGGGTCCAAAAACCAGGAGCCCTCCATAATTCAATCACCCTCTATTCCTGGGGGCAGGAAGAAATACCTGTCTACAACAAGCACCGGTTGGTGCCTTTCGTCGAATTTTTCCCGGCCGAAAAACTTCTTAACCGGATTTTGCAGCTTGACCTGCTGCTGGGCAGTTACACCCCCGGCGAAGAAATAAGCATTTTTGACCTGAACGGAACTCCGGTAGCAGGAGTAGTCTGTTTTGAGTCTTATTTTGGGGATCATATGCGTCTTTTTGCAGAAAAAGGAGCTAAACACCAGTTTGTAGTTACCAACGATGCCTGGTTTGGCGATTCAATCGGCCTGGAACAACATGCCCAGGCCGCAGCCATCAGGGCGGCAGAAACAGGAGCCGGTGTCACCCAGGTCGCCAACAGCGGCCTTACCATCTCCTTTGATTACCGGGGCAAAGAATTGTTCAGATCCGGCAAGAGCGAACCGGATATTTTCACCCTGCCCCTGGATATGACCCGCAGGGAAACCATCTATACCCGTTATGGCGACTATTTTCCGGCCCTTTGGGGAATTTTTATCCTGATAACTGCTCCATACCTGGCTATTAAAACTAGGCGAGAAAATTCTTAATCACCACTACGGGAGTGCCGGCATCGGCCGAACCGCTGACCAGGTCGGCCAGGCTGGCTATGACATCTTCCATGCGCCGGGGAGTGGTCCCTTCCCTTTCCATGGAGTCCTGGTCCATCTTGCGCTTCATGTTTTCAGAAAGGATGGCCTCAATTTCTTCGGCAGATTTTTTCTCTTCATGATAACATTGATCGGCAAGGTATTTGTATTTCAAGCCTTCCCTGAGGCAGTCCAGGCCATCGGTGGCCGCAAAAGCTGCCCGGGGATCGGCCAGTTCATAAATCCCGCTGGTCGGGTCAAGGTAAGCTCCGTCTCCATAAATCATAACCTGAACGTCATGGCCAAATGTTTCTTTAATCCTGGACTGCAGTGTATTTACCAGCTGTTTTCCTTCCCGGGGCGCCAGCTTGAGCCGCTCCCCGGAGGACATGTTGCTGCCAAGCAGGCCCCACTCCGAGTAAACTTCTCCTTCAGTAAAAACCTGGTCCAGAGTAATACAGTTTTCATAATGTTCGGTAATGGTTTTCCTGGTAACAACACGGGTATGAATATCAGCGGCAACAACCCCGTCGGGGTTATATTTTAAAACCTCCAGGGGGTTGTTGGATAAGTAAAGGACCGGCCCCGCTCCTTCTCCGGAGATAATATCCCGGTAGAGGTTGATGTAATCAACGCCGGTCACCGGATGCTTGAAACAGCGCTTACCCAGGTCTTCCGGGGTAATCACCTCTTTGTCAAGCTCACAGGTGAACTCGGGATCAACGACCTGGTTTCCTACCTCATCGGAAGGGTAAGAAAGCTGGATCACCACTTCTCCCCGGGGCACGGCCCGGGCCAGTCCTTTCAGGATCATGGAAAAGCGATTGCGGCTGGCGATCGGAAATACCACCGCCAGCCTGCTGTCTTCTTTTAGGCCCAGCTTTGCTTTTATTTCCCGGGCAATATCGTCAACGGTAATATAGTTGTTTTGAGCCCTGGCTACAACGGATTCGGTGATGCAGATCACATCGTTGTCTCCCAGCAAGCCATCGCCGTTGCAGGGAGAAAGCGCATTGAGGACTTCATCCACCAGGTTCATTCCCGGCAGTATTACTCCCATTTTCAGTCCGAAAGCCAGTGAGCCTATATAGTCAGGTATTTTCATGTTCAAGTACTACCTCCTTGTCAACTGGTTTCTTCTCGCCCCGCCATCATTTCCAGGGCCTTTTCGTAGTCTTCCCAGGTGTTGATATTGATAAATGATTGCTGATCCGGATCAAACCGGGTAATTTCCGGCAGAGTAATGAACCTGATTTCCAGATGGCTGTAAAACTCACTCACTTTAAAACGGCCGCGGTTAACCTGCCTTTCGATTATATCAATACAAGAGCGCTTGTAGAAGGCATGGAGAGGCTGATAATAGCCTTCCCCCACATGCGGAACAACAGCATCATAAAAAGGGGCAAACCGGGCCATGTATTGTATCAACTCCAGGTTCAAAAAAGGCATATCGCAGGCGGCGACAAACTGGAAGGGATGGGAAGAAAAGCTGAGCCCGGCGTGAATGCCCCGCAGGGGGCTCTTTTCTTCCTTCTTCATAAGGTCACCGGTCAACTGAACGGGCAAATCGCTGTAAAGTTCCGGCCGGTCGGTCACCACTGTAATCTCTGAAAATAGTTTTTCCAGGCGGCCAACCATTAGTGAAATCAGGGTGCGGCCATTAAAATCCAACAAAGCCTTGGGCCGTCCCAGGCGCTTGCTGTCGCCCCCGGCAAGAATAATGGCCCCCCTGCAATCATTGCTGAACTCAAGTTCTTTGTTGCCAGTCAATAGTCCACCTCGCTTGCAGGCCAGGCATGCTCAAAACTACTGCTGCTCCTGCTGCGCTTTCAAACGTTTTCTTTCGCTGATCAATACCATTATAATCCCCAGTTCATAAAGAAGCGCCAACGGCAAAATCATAACCAGCTGAGAAATAATGTCGGGAGGAGTAATGGCCGCCGATATAACCAGCATGATCAGCCAGGCAATTTTCCTGTGGCGCCGCAGAAACTGGGTCGATAAAAGCCCGATTTTTCCCAGGGCCCAGGTTAGTAAAGGCAGTTGGAAAACCACACCAAAGGCCAGGTGAAAAGAGATAACAAAAGCAATATACTCAGTTATGGTAAACTGCGGATCGAGCCGGGCATCAGCGAACTGCAGAAAAAACTGAAGGGTAAAAGGAAAAACTACCTGATAAGCAAAAATAATCCCGGCTGCAAATAGAACGATAATCCCGAACAAAACAGCCAGGTAAAACTTTTTTTCCGGTCTGGTTAACCCGGGGAAAATATAGGCAGAAACCTGGTGAATAATCACGGGAGAAGAAAAAACCAGGCCGCTGAAAATGGCCAGCTTCAGGTTGGCCATGAAGGCTTCGGGAGGCGAAAGGTAGATCAGGTGCAGCCCCTCCAGGGGGAGGGTCAGGATGGCACGGATATATTCGATATAGGTGAAACATATACCTGATGCGACAAGCAAAGCGCCTGCCGAAATAACCAGGCGCAGGCGCAATTCTGAAAGATGTTCAAGGACGGACATAGTGCCGTCTTTATTATTAACCACTTTTTTTGAATACCTCCCGGCATTCCCGGCGCTGCTAAATATCCCCCCTGTTTTGATAAACCCCGCTCACTGCAAAGCTCTTCCTTACTTATCAGTTTCGGAGTTTGGGGTGGTTGATTCGTCAGATGCAGAGTTACCTTTTAATCCTTCTTTTAGTTCTACGACGCTCTTCCCGATCGCTTTGGCGAGTTCGGGTAGCTTGGTAGAACCAAATATTAAGAGGATTACAGTCAAAATAGCTATAATTTCAGGTGCCCCTATTCTTCCAAACATAACAAATCCTCCTCAAAAGAGAATCAAAGCATTTTATGTATACCCAGGCAATTGTAACACAAAACATGCAAAGAAGGAAACTAATATTTAGCTGCTCTTATTAGTTTCATTATCGTCAAGACTTATGCTGTCCTTGAGATCTTTAGTTGCCTTTCTGAATTCTTTTAAGCCATTGCCTATAGAACGGCCCATTTCGGGCAGTTTGTTTGGTCCAAAAATAACCAGAGCGACTACGAGAACCAGTAAAATTTCCCACAGCCCGATTTTTCCACCGATCAAACCGTTCACCTCCAATATTTAAAAGCACGCGCACACTATATTATAACGCATCTTGGTAATAAATGCGATATCCGGCCGGCAAAATATTTTACAGAAAAACCTTTACCGCTTCCAGCTCATTACCTTTCCGGCGCTGATAGCTTAAGGTAAACAAACAAAAGCGGCGCGCCCAGGGTTACCCATAACCCTCCCAGGGCATAGCGGATAAAGCCCAGAGAGGTAACTGCTGAAGGAAGAACTCCGCCCAGCCCGATAATAATGCCAAAAAGAACGGCCAGGCCCGCCAGCGCTTTCAGCAGCTGGAACGGTAAAGGAGCAGATACAGCCGATCGCACTCTCTCCTTTTCCAGGATGTAACCAAAAGAAGCTCCTCCCAGGTAACCCAGTATTTTTGGCGGATCGGCGCCGGGAAGGACAGCCACCAGTATAACCGGTATAATCAGAGAGGCAGCCAGCAAAACCGGCATAGAAAAACGTTCCAGCCAGCCATTCTCATAGGCCACGTTGCTGAGCCAGAGGAAAAACAGCAGGAAAGGAATACCGAAAGCCAGCCCGCCCAGGATATCTCCGAGAAAATGGTAGCCGAGGACCAGGCGGGAAAAAGCGATCATTACAATAACGATAAAAGTCCAAACCCAGAAAGAAGTTTTTTGAATCCTGACGGCAAGGTATCCCCAGACCGTAACAGCGGTAAGGGTATGCCCGCTGGGAAAAGCGTAACTGCCCGCAGGGTGGATCACACCTTCAATGGGGGGCCTTTCCAGCAGGGTTATATCTTTGATCAAGTTGCTATAAGTTGCTGAACTCAAGAGGACAAAAGCGCTCCAAAAACCAAGGGTTTTATTAACACACCAGATCAAAACGCTGAACAGGATCATAAAAAACTCGTCGTCGCCTAAAAAAGTAAAGAAACGGAATAAGGGTTCTACACCGGGCACAGCACGCCACTGTTGGAGGGCGGCAATAAAGTCCACACTGCGCGTAAACTGCCAGGCAAAAATCAAGATCAGCGCCGATAGGACAGCCACCACCCAGGAAAAAATGATCCAGAACCGCTCTCTTTCAGGATGATCAGAAAAATAGGGCTTCCTTACAGGCTTATCGATAGCAAAAACCTCCATTCATTTATTTTTATTACCAGCTATCGCCGATTTCAAGATCCGGATCGATCTCCAGCAAGTAATCTGCCGCCTGCTCAAGGAAAGGTTCCGGAACCAAAACATGGACCTCCAGGGCCTGCCCGCCGATAACCCGCATCGCTCCGGCATAAGGGCTGCTGTCCGCTTTCCTGGCCGGAATTCCCTTCTCCTGCAGAAAACCGCAGATAATATCCGCTTCCACATCGTTGTGGGCTTCAACTAAAACTTCCCAGTTGTTATATTCCGTCATAAAAATAACCCCTGTTCCGGCACCGTAATATATACAGGCACTGTTAGCATTAATATATTCTTTCAAAGAGGTCTGTACTCCTGCCGGCTTAGCCGGTCCCGGCTATAATCCGGCCCGCTTCCTTCATTTTAACAGTAAGCGGCCTTTGAACAAGATAAATTTGACAGGGTCAGCAAAGCGAATTATGATCTGATCAGTTCTGATGCAGAGGGTCAAAACTGCGGGACGGGGGAGACAAATGAAAGAAGACACACCGGGGAACCGGAAAAACAAGAATGTACAATCGCTGGAAAGGGCGCTCACTTTGATCGAACAGATGGCTGAAGCCGGACGTCCTGTTACCATCAGCGAACTTTCCGAAAAAACCGGCCTGAAAATCAGCACCGTCCACCGGCTGCTCAGCCCCTTGTTGAACCGGGGTTACGCAGAACAAAACCCGGAAACCAACAAATACCAGCTGGGCTTAAAGCTGCTTGAGGTTTCCAACAGGATATATTCATATTCAGATATCAGGACCATAGTCAGGCCCTTTGTAGCCGAGCTGGTTGAGCGGTGCAACGAAACGGCCAACCTTGCCGTCCTGGATGATACGGAAATCGTTTACATCGATCAAATCGAATCGCAGAATTATATCATCGTCAAGATGTTTGCCCAGGTGGGCAACAGGGGGCCGGTGCACTGCACCGCTTCCGGAAAAATACTGCTGGCTTACCGGCCCGAAAAAGAGATCGATGACATCCTCTCCCGGATAGAACTAAAACGCCATACCGACCAAACCATTACAGAACCGAAAAAGCTTAAGAAAGAGCTGCTCCTGGCCAGGGAACAGGGTTATGCCCTGGACTGGGGGGAGATGGAAGAGCACGTCCGCTGTATAGCCGCCCCTATTTTTAATTATGAAAACAAGCCTGCAGCCAGCATCGGAGTTTCCGGCCCTGACAACCGCATCACCAGGGACTATATCAAAGATGCCCTGGCCGGCATTGTTACAGAGATTGCGGCCAGGGCCTCCGCCAGGTTGGGTTACAACAAAAATATAAACAGGCCGCCAACCCGGCAACCATGAAAAAACCAGCAGGTTCATTTGCTTTCCGGACTGGTTGCAAAGCGCGACCTTGCAAACTTAAACCTTCATCCTCCGTTCAGGTGGGCCCTGTTTTTTGGCCAGGTCAAAAATACAAACTGGTATAATTTAAGAGGCGGGTTGTGAGATAATTATTATGGAGAAGCCTGTAAAGGAGAGCCCGCGGTGGTCATCAGTAAAGGCAAGTTAAAGGAACTGGCCCTCTCTGCAGGGGCAGACCAGGTGGGTGTAACCACGACGCAACCGCTTTGTTACATGAATGAACGCCTGGAGAAAAGAAGAAAAGAAAAAAGGATTACTCCTTTTGAAGAAAACGATTTAGCTCTGCGTCTTTCACCCTCATCCCTGCTCCAGGGGAGCCAAAGTATAATAACCATAGCCGTTCCTTACGCTGCTCCCGAACATCCCGGCCCCGCGATATCCGGAGGGGCAGTGGGAAAAGTAGCGCGCTGCGCCAGGAGCCTGGATTATCATATCCTGGTTGAAGACCTGTGCCGCCGGGTGGTGGAAAAATTGCAAAAAACAACCGGCCCGGGCTTTAAATACCGCATATTATGCGACCGCAGCCCTTTGCTTGAAAGGGAACTGGCCCGCAATTCGGGACTGGGCTTAATCGGAGAAAACTGCCACCTGATAAACCCTGCCTACGGTTCTTATACCGCCCTGGGCACGATCCTGCTCGATCTGGACCTGGAGCCCGATCGGGCAAATGCAGCCAATTGCCACCAGTGCGGCCGCTGCAGGCAGTCCTGTCCAACCGGCGCCCTGATCGGCCCTTACTTAATAAACCCCTACCTGTGCCTCTCTTACCTGACCCAGGCTCCGGGCATTTTCCCCAGGAAGATGCGCTCCAGGCTGGGCGGGCAAATTTACGGCTGCGACATCTGCCAGGAGGTCTGCCCTCATAACGAAACCGTGAAAAGTTCTCCAATTCCGGAAGCGGCCTTTTCTTTTTTTCCGGCTGAACCCCTCCTGCTACCCCTGCTGCGCCTGACCCAAAAGGAATTTAAAACTACAATCGGCCTTACCTCGGCAGGATGGAGGGGTAAAACCACCCTGCAGCGCAATGCAATAATTGCTCTTGGCAATTTAAAGGATCCTGAAGCGGTAAGGCCGCTGGCTTTGATGCTGGAAAATGATCCAAGAACGGTGATCCGGATTCATACTGCCTGGGCCCTGGGCCGAATCGGAGCTGGAAAAGCGCCGTATGCCCTGGAAAAATCATCCCAAAACGATCCCGAAACTGAAGTCAGGGAAGAAGCCAAGCTGGCCCTTGGGGGCAGATAAATTAGGCCCAAATCACACCAGGCAGGGCAGGAATCAGGGCTCAAAGAGCCAAATAATAATTAGGCGAGCTTTGTAGTATAAATCTCTTTTCTTGAAGATTAAAGGAGCAGATAGAAATGAACAATTCTTTCCGCCTGACCTATATCAGGGGCATTCCGGTAGAAATACATGTAAGCTGGCTTTTAATTTTTTTCCTGCTGAGCCTTAGCCTGGCCCAGAGTTACTTTCCTTTAATGGTCGAAGGATTGAGCAGCCAGGTTTACTGGGCAGCAGGAATAATTACAACCCTGCTTATTTTTGCTTCTGTTTTGACCCATGAGCTTGGCCACTCTTTCGTGGCTATCAATGAAGGCATTCCCATAAAAAAAATTACTCTTTTCATTTTTGGAGGAGTGGCCCAGATGGAAGCGGAACCGGAAACTCCCCGGAGCGAATTGAAGGTGACGGGAGCAGGCCCTATGACCAGTTTTGCCCTGGCCGCAATTACCGGTGGCCTCTACTATCTGTTCCTAACACCCGGGCAAATCATCGGCGAAGCTATTTTTTTTGTGGCCCGCATTAACCTGATTATGGCCGTTTTCAATTTAGTCCCTGCCTTCCCCCTGGACGGCGGGCGTTTGTTCAGATCAATACTCTGGTATTTTGGCAAAAACATCCTGAAAGCTACCAGGATAGCGGTTCTTTTCGGCAGTCTCCTCTCATTCTTCGCCATAGGCTTCGGTTTTGTAGTAATCTTTTTCCAGGGAGACCTGTGGGGAATCTGGTTAATTTTTCTGGGCTGGATGATCTACCAGGCCGGACAGTCCAGTTATTCACAGCTTGTATTCAAAGAAACCTTCTCCGGCATAAGAGTTTCGAAAATAATGAGCACCGACCTGAGGACCATTTCGCCCGATGCCACTTTGGAACAGCTGGCAGATTATTTCCTGAACTATAAATACGGCGCGTTTCCCGTTGTCTACGGCTCCACTACGCACGGTATTGTCACCCTGCAGGATTTAAAAGAAGTGCCGCGGGAAAAATGGCCTCATACTACAGTGGCCCATATCCTGACCCCGCTTAAGGAAACCCTGGTTATTAAACCGGAAAGTGACGCCGCCGAAGTAATGATGAAAATGGCCACCCAGAACACAGGCCGGGCCCTGGTCATGGAAGATGACGGGGAGCTGGTCGGGCTGCTCAGCCGGACCGATATGATGCGCTTTATCCAGATGCACATGGTGCTGGGAGAGGAATAATAATCTGCCAATAATCTGCCATGGCAACAGGCATACAGGGCCTGTTCGAAACTAGCAGCCTGCTTGTCATTTCCGGCAGGCTGTTATAAATAAGCTGCAAAAGTAGATGCTGCCGCAAATATTAAAAAAGGAGAAACAGCAATGACTTCCCTATTAGTACCGATAAAAAATGGTTTTTCCAAAAGCCTGAACCTGATCTTGCTCCTGGTTAAAATAATTATCCCTGTGTCCTGCCTGGTAGCGCTACTCAAGCATTTTGGTATTATGGAATTAATAGCTGGCTTTTTCGCTCCGGCCATGGCCCTGTTCGGCCTTCCCGGCGAAGCGACGTTGGCCCTGCTTCTAAGCTTTTTTGTCAACTTCTACGCCGCCCTGGGCGCCATTACCGCTATGACCCTTACTCCCCAGCAAATGACGGTCCTGGCGGTAATGATCGGCATCTGTCACGAACTACCTATAGAAACCGCCGTCAGCAGTTACACGGGACTGCGTATTCCGGCGGCAGCAGCCCTGCGTATTATTACCGCCCTGTCTGCAGGACTCCTCTTAAACCTGATCTATAGCCTGGCCGGGGGAGGTTCATAAAATGGAAATCATTTCGCTGCTAATCAATACTATTATTGAGAGCCTAACCAGTATAGCTCAGCTCAGCCTGATCCTGATACCAATCCTGATCATGATCGAAATCGCCCGTCACTACCAGGTAATAGAAAAAATGACCGACAAGATCAAAGGCGCGCTGCGGTTCCTGACCCTGCCAGGGGAAGCAGCCTTTCCCATGCTGGCCGGCATTTTCTTTGGCATTGTGCTTGGCGCCGCCCTGATCATCGAATATTCCCGGGAGGGCTATTTAAACAAGCGCGATTTGCTGCTGATCGGGATTTTTCTCAGCATCTGCCACTCGGTTGTTGAAGATACCTTAATCTTTGCCGTATTCGGCGCTAACCCGGTGGTGCTTTTAACCACCCGTTTGATCCTGGCCATTATCATTACCAGGGCGGTCGCATATTTGCTTGATCGTTCCGGCACAAAGCTGGCTTAAGCTTCGAAGGCCTGGTGTTTTGCGAATATCTCTGCTATACCTTCGGACCAGGACAGGAGCAGTTCATCACCCATAAACGGCGCTACCAGCTGTAGGCCTAAGGGCAGTCCGTTTTCAGCTTTTCCGGAGGGGATGGTTACGGCGGGCAGCCCCGCATTAGTCCAGGGCAGGTTCAAACCGGGATCCCCTGTTGATTCAATGCCCTCCGGCGCCGGTCCCGGAGCGGCAGGAGTGACCCAGAGGCTGACTCCTTTTTCCCACATCACCGACTCCAACTCTTCTCTGAGTTCCTTCTGCTTCTTGCGGGCGGTCTCGAGTTCTGATTCAGATACATTTTGCCCTTTTTTGATCAGTTCTGCCGTGCGGGGCCGGTAGAGATCGGCAAAACGGTTGTACAGGTCTTCATGTTCCCGGGCCATCTCTCCCGAGATCAACTTACGGTGCCAGGAAGCTATACTTTCGATATCATCCAAAATGCTTACTTCTTTAATGACATATCCGGCTTCCCGGAGTATATCGAGCTGCTGCCGGTATGCCTTCATCCCTTCCGGCGAGACCTGCTGTTCCAGGTATTTGCCCCTGGGAACACCCAGCACAGGCTGGTAAGTGACGCTGATCTCCTGCCAGTTATAGCAGAGGTTTTCCGCGGCCAGAATCATCCCCCTGACATCCTGGGTAAATAAACCGACATGGTCGGCCGAAGGGGAAAAGTGGATTAAGCCCCCTGCGGGGATACGCTTAAAACTCGGCTTGAAACCGACAACCCCGCAGTAAGCCGCCGGCCTGTTTATGGAACCTATGGTCTGGGTCCCGAGGGTAAGCGGGCTGAATCCTGCTGCCACGGCTGCAGCTGAACCGCTGCTGGAACCGCCGGGAGTGTGCCCTAAATTATGGGGGTTCCTGGTCGGACCCGGTTCAAAGTAGGCGAACTCGGTGGTAACCGTCTTTCCCAGGATCAAAGCCCCGGCCTGGCGCAAGAATGTGACACAATCTGCTTCGGGCCCGGCAAACTCTTCTGGATCTATCCGGGTGTTGGCCCGGGTTACAAATCCATCTACATGGAAAACATCTTTAACTCCCACCAGGGACCCAAAAAGCGGAGGCCTGCTCTCAGGATTGGGGTAAATGTTTTGCAGCGCTTCCGCCTCGCCAAGCAGCCGCTCACGCCGTCCTGGCTCCGGAAGCAGGGTTTGCAATTCACCATCAAGTTTATCAATGCGGTCACATTGCCTGTTGATATAGTCTTTTAAACTAACCTTCTCATTGATTAAATCCTCCACCGCAGCGTAAAGGGGTGCCGGTTGAAGATACATATATTTTATACCTCCTTCTAAAAAATGGTTTCAAAGTAGTTCTTGCCTCCTGCACACTTGAAGTTGCCACTAAAACAAGTCCTGAAGCAAATTGCCGCCAAGATAGCGGTCACTGACTGTTTAGCCGCCAACCTGGCAGATGGCCTATTATAAAAACCAGAGGTCGAATAAGTGAGCAACCGTGCCGGCCATAATGCAAAAAACCAGGTGCAGGGTCATCCGAAGCAGGCTAAATTTCACACCCAGGAACCCGCATTCAAATGGAATCCTTGACAGTCCCAGCAGGGTCCACCCGGAAAGCATGGATATAGTTGTCCCCAGGCCCGCTCCCGAACCATAAATGGTGGCAATAATCGGGTATGAGGCATAAGGCCCGAAAGCCATAATCATACCGCCAAAGGTCCCCAGGATCACTCCTGTAAAACCTGCCTCCTGGGCTAACCAGCGTTTGATAAACTCTTCCGGAATCAATACCTCCAGGAAACCCGACAACAGAAGGGCGAGAAGTATCACCGGCAGGGCGATAATAAGCTGACGCAGGCCTGCCTGTATCCCTTCCATATGCCTGCCATGCTTAATGTTCAGAAAAAATAAGATTCCCGCTATGATAAAAAAAATAATGGTGGTCACAACCATCTCTATTCTCCCTCTTCCCAGGAAGCTCCGGCCACACCCTGCGGGAAAAACCGCCAGCTGATCAAGCCCATAATAAAGGGCACAGGAAAGGTCAATATATTACGCAGGATGGCTATCCAGGGGGTAATCAGGCTGATTTCAAGCGGTAGCCTGGTAAAATCATAGGTCTGCTTGCCGGAAACGAAAGAAAATAAGAGATAAAAAGAGATCCCCTTTCCTTTAAACCCGGCCAGGAAAGGATAAAAAATATAAGGACCGCCGGGAAACAGGCCTCCGGCGATGGAACTGATGGCTATTCCCCTGCCCCCGGCATATTTTTGCATCCACCCCTTAATCATATCCGAAGTAACCAGGGTTTGCAGCTGGCCAATAACCAGGAATGCGGCAAATATCATTAACAAAGCCTGGGAGGCCGTCATGCCCGCAGTTAAAAACCCTTCTGTAACCAGCTCGAAGCCACCGGTTATATAGGCAATTGCCAGCAAAATCAGGGTTACAACGGCCAGGATGATGGCTGTATTCCTCATCAAAAAACCTCCTTACTGGTTTTCAAGCTGTAATCCGGCTAAAAATGCTTTCAGACCGGGAGCCAGATCTTCTCGCCTGAGCGCATATTCAATCGTGGCCTCAAGAAAACCAAGACGATCGCCAACGTCATAGCGCCGTCCCTCAAAGGTATAAGCCCATACCGGGCGTCGGGCGGCCAGAGTGTTCAGGGAATCGGTAAGCTGGATCTCTCCTCCCGAGCCCGGTGGTGTATGTTCAAGAATGCTGAATATCTCCGGGTCTATGATATAACGGCCCAGGACGGCAAGGTCGGTCTTAGCCTCTTCGCGGGCCGGTTTTTCGGTAAGGCGGGTGACTTTTACTACGGATCCTTCCGGATCATCGGATTCTACAGCCCCGTACTTATGGATTTGATCAAAACCAACCCGGCGTACTCCCAAAACAGTGCTTTCTTTCCGGGCATAAATCTCGGCCATTTGCCCGATACAGGGCACCCGGGCATGGATCACATCATCACCCAGCAGCACCGCGAAAGGTTCGCTACCGACAAAACGGCGAGCGCAGTAGACTGCGTGCCCCAGTCCCAGCGGTTCTTTCTGGCGGATATAAAATATATTGGCCAGGTTGCTAATTTTCTTCATGTCTTTTAGGTCCTGCGTTTTATTCTTCTGTTCTAAAACCAGTTCCAGTTCAATGCTCCGGTCAAAATGATCCTCAATAGCCTGCTTATTGCGGCCGGTAATGATTAATATATCTTCGATGCCCGCTTCAACCGCTTCTTCCACCACATACTGGATAGTTGGCCTGTCAACGATGGGCAACATTTCCTTAGGTTGGGCCTTGGATGCCGGTAAAAAACGGGTTCCCAAACCCGCAGCCGGTATAACCGCTTTTCGAATTTTCATCCCGGAAGTTCACCCCCTGGTAGATTATAAAAACCTGTAATTGTAAAATTCTATAACCCGGGTTTGTTTCCCTTCCTGAAGTCGGTATTAACTACCTGCACATGGGTTGAAGGATTTAAAATAAGGCGGGCGAAGTATTAAATAACCGGGATTAATTTCAGTTCCTTAACAAAACAGACCTGTAATTAATCTTTAACAGGCACCAAGTAAAGGCTTGAATTTGCAGTAACAGCAAGGGCTGAAACAGCCTGGCCAACAGGATGTCAGCCACCGGCGAGGACCGGGGATGACAAAAGTCAAGGAAGGCCCGTTCGAAAGGCCAAAGCTGAGTTGTTGCATTTTCGGCCTCAAAGATTAGGAGGTTTTAATGATGAAGACCATGCGGGCAGCCCAATTAACGGAGCCGGGTAAGCCTCTGCAGCTGGTTGAAGTCCCCGTACCAAAACCAAAGCGAGGGGAAGTACTGCTTAAAGTAAAAGCGGCTGGTATTTGCAGTTCCGACTTGCACTACCAGGATGGAAGAAGCAAGGTAACCAGGCTGCCAATCACGCTCGGCCATGAAGTGGCAGGTGAAATTGTTGAATGCGGTGAAGCTGTAAAAGGGCTCGCGGTCGGTGACCGGGTTTCGCTTTTTTACCTGGTCACCTGCGGAGAATGTATGTCCTGCTGCACCGGAAATGATAATTACTGCAACGAGGCTGAAATGCTGGGAAAAAATATTGACGGAGGGTTTGCCGAATACCTGACAATCCCCGCCCGTAACGCCTTTCCTTTTCCCAATTCGATCCCATTTTCCCAGGCTGCTCTTTTTACCGACGCCGTAGCGACTCCGTTCCACGCTTTAAGTCGAGCAAAAGTTAAAACCGGGGATAGTGTTTTAATAATCGGTATTGGCGGGCTTGGTCTGCATGCCGTGCAAATTGCAAAAATTATGGGAGCCGGGCAGGTTATTGCCATGGACCTGGACCAGGACAAACTGGACCTGGCCCAAAAAGTGGGGGCCACCGCTGTAGTCAACCCCGGCCATGAGAATCCGGTTGAAAAAGTAGCTTCCTTAACCGGTGGCGGCGCCGATGTAACGGCTGAATTAATCGGCCTGCCCGTAACAGTCAGGCAGGCAATCGACTGCACTGCGATTGGAGGCCGGACTGTTATCGTAGGCATTTGCCCGGAGGACGTAGTAATAAACCCCTATCACGATCTTTTGCTGTCAGAGAGGACACTTTTGGGCAGCGCCGACCAGAGCAGGGCTGATTTCCCGGTGATCATCGAACTGGCTGCCCGGAACAGGCTCGATATGTCTTATTCGGTTACCAGAGAACTGCCCCTGGATGAAGTTAACCGGGGTCTGGAGATGCTCAGGAAAAAAGAGGAAAACATCGTCAGGCTGGTTGTAACTTTTCCCTGATCCTGACAAACCTATAAAATGGCTGATGGCACCAAAAAAATTATCCGGTCTCAGTTTCCCAGTGCAGACCGTCTCCTTTCTCCACGGTAACCAGTTCCGGGAACTCCTCCCTGACCCTGGCATCAACTTCAGGAGGAACAATCGGCTCTGAAGGTTCCTGAAGGATCTGGGCAGCGAGTTCTTCCGCCCTTTTCCAACTATCCTTGCTGCCGGCGTCAATCCAGCGGTGGTAGGGTTGGCGATCGCTGGCTTTGGGCGCAAAACTTTCAGTGCGCATGTACTTTACCGTGTGCTCCTCGCTGAGGTAGTTACCACCCGGTCCTACTTTGGCTATAATATCGTAAGCCAGTGAATCCTGGTTAACTTCGATACCCCGTAAGGTCCGCAGGCAGCTGCCGACTATATCGTTGTCTATAATGTACTGGGCATAAGATACAGTAAGAGCGCCATCAAGCATCCCAAAAGCTTCATGAATGAAGTTGCCTCCGGCCAGGGCGGCCAGCATGGCCGTAGTTGCGCCCTCGTGGGCGGCCTGGGCGTCGGGCAGCTTGGAGTCGGTGGTGCCCACAGTAAGATAGCAGGGAAGGCGGTAATAATGGGCCATCTGGGTAATCGCGGCGTTCATCAAACCGGATTCGATACTCCCCATCAAAAATGACATGGTCCGCATATCCATGGTTACCGGGACGGCGCTGTAAAGAACCGGGGTGCCGGGGTTTACCAGTTGGGTAAGCATAACTCCCATCAAAGCTTCCGCATTTTGCTGGACCAGGGTGCCGGCCAGGGTGATCGGCGCTGTCGCGCCGGCAGCTGGAGCGGTGGATGTAGCCAGGGGGAGACCGTAACCCGCTACTTCCATAATGTACTCCGCATGCTCAGGGCTGATTTTAAGTGGACTGGTAATTGAAGATATAAAACCAACAAAAGGCCTGCGCTGCAGTTTTTCCAGACCCCCGGCGATAATTGAAGCAATTCTTATTGAATCTTCCAGCCCCTGTTTGCTAAAAATACCACCCATAACCGGTTTACCGGTATTCAAAAAAGCCTGGTACTTGGTATTGATATCCACAGTCTCTATATTGATATCATGCGGGTAAAGGGGATTGATAAAAAAGTTCAGGTATTCCAGCCTGTCGGCAAGGCGGGCCAGTTCTGCGACATCGTGAATAGCTCCGGGGCGCTTATTGCGCTCCAGGTCCAGGACATAAAGGGCCAGCCCACCGGTGCCAAAGTTAACCTTTTTGCCGCCAATGGTAATATCTTTTCCCTGCTGACGGCCGTAAAAAACGAACTCGGCCGGGGCCTGCTTAATACAGCGCGAAACAAGATCCCGGGTCACATAGATCCGGTGCCGGTCATGATCAACCGTGGCCCCGCTCTTTTCAAACAGTTCGAGGGCCGGAGGATAATTAATTTCAAAACCTACATTTTCCAGCACCCTGAGGGTTGTTTCATGGATCTGGCTTATTTCTTTTTCTGTAAGGACATTATAGCCCCCGCCTTCATAAATCGGCCTTTCCATAGTACCTGTCCCCCCGTCATTCTTTAATATATGCCCTGCTGCTTCAAACACTTTTACTTCTCATTGATGGTTTCCCACTTTTGGACCATGGCCCGAATCAAATCCGCCCTGGTTATAATGCCTACAAGCTTGCCCTTTTCATCAATCACCGGAATGCGATTGATGCCATTGTCATACATCAAGCGGCTCACTTCATAAAGGCTGGTATCTTCCTTAACCGATAACACATCTGCTGTCATTAATGTTTCCACAGTGGTGGAAGCTACCAGTTCTATTACTTCCACACCCCGGTGCGTGATATCGACATGGAGAACTTCCTTGCCTTTGGTAAATACCTGGTGTGGATCCCGTAAAGGTTGTCCGATAATCTGCTGAGTATATCGCAAAATATCAGTTTCAGATATGATCCCAATCACGTTGTCCTGATCGTCAATGACCGGCATACCGCTAAAACGGTTTTCATCCAGAATCTCTGCCGCCCTCTTCAGTGACGTGTCCGGTTTAACACTAATCACCGGAGACTTCATGACTTCTTTAGCCAACACCGCCATATTAATCCCTCCATAATAGCTTGTCAATAGATCTTTCCAACCAACGATACAAATCAACCGCAAACATTCTAAAAGCAACACTCTTAAAGCGTATATAAAACGAAAGGAGCAAGCAAGAATGGCACCTGCTTGCCCCTTCTTAAACTGGCTGTTTTCCCTTGCTGCATGTTCTGCAGTCTTTTTGTTTATTGTTTCTCGTATTCTCCTCTACCATATTGCATTTTCCCTTACTCTTCGATGAACCCTTCTTCGAGCAACCATTCTTCTGCCACCTCAAAGGGTTCG
Organism: Syntrophomonadaceae bacterium; assembly: GCA_003553895.1. Taxonomy (GTDB): domain Bacteria; phylum Bacillota; class Dethiobacteria; order DTU022; family DTU022; genus B1SED10-74M. The sequence continues at coordinate 28,902 of PWFM01000075.1, forward strand.
TAACCTTCTACATCAACTTTCAAGTTCAGGTCGGACATAACCTCCGGAGTTAGTTCGGCTGCTATCGGGTTGAGAATCTCAGCTATTTCCGGATATTCCTCCAG
>PWFM01000054.1 GCA_003553895.1 Syntrophomonadaceae bacterium
AAAAATAAAAGAATCGTAATCATTAACATCACCGGTGGGTGTAAAAATGCTAAACATCAAAAATGTCAAAAATATTAAACCGCCGGTTATCCATATTATCCTCACCATAACCTCACTCCATCAAATCAGTTTGATATAAATCATACTTCTTTACTTGTAATTTTAACATATTTAATTCATGGCAGGGAATAACATTACAAACCCGAATAAGTAATATAGCTTTTTAAACAATTCTAATCTGCGGGAGCTGGTTTCATGCTGATCGCCTATCCCATCTATATATTAAGGCTGCTTTTAGTAACCCTGGCCAACATCCTAAAAAAGGGCCTGCGCCCTCCTGAGTACGTCACCTTTACCCTCCACGGAACCTTCCCGGATCTCAAAATGCCCCCGGAAGGGCTTTTACAAAAGAGAATGGCCCCCAGGGTGAAAAGTTTACAAGAATTGGATTCTGAATTCCGGGTGGTTGCCGCAAACCATCACATTAAGGGAATAATCCTCCACCTGGGTAAACCTGAGTTAACGCTGGCCCAGATCCAGTCCCTGGCCTGCTCAATCCGGGAAGTCCAGGCGAAAGGGAAAGAGGTAATCAGCTGGGCCAGTGGATATGATATGTCCCCCTACTGCCTGGCCGCTTTATGCGACCGGATTGTGCTCCAAGAAGGAGGGGTCATCCATAGCCTTGGATTAACCGGCCGCCAACCCTATATGAAAAATGCCCTGGAGTGGTGCGGAATCGAGCTTGACGTAGTTCAGGTCAGTCCTTACAAGTCGGCCCTGGAAAGATTTGTCCGTTCCAGCATGTCCGATCAAGTCAGGGAAATGTATGAATGGCTCTTCGACTCATATTATAGTCAATTCATAGATACCGTAACCGAAGGAAGAAACTTGAGCAAAGAGCGGGTTCATAAGCTGGTTGAGCAAACCCCTTTATACGGGGAAAAAGCCCTGGAAACCGGGGCTGTTGATGGCATCACCAATGCTGAAGATTTGCCCGCTTATCTCGGCTGCGCTGAAAAGCCAGCCCGTATGGCTGCCTGGGATGAATGTAAAAAATGCTTTCCCAGGCCCCTGCCGCCCGGGCCCGGAAGTTATATTGCCCTTCTCCGGGTGCAGGGCAATATAGTTGACGGCAAAAGTCGGCGCCCCCCGGCCAGGCCGCCTATTCCGGCCCCCTTTCTTTTCGATGAACAGACAGGCGATCTAACTTTTATCCACCAGGCCCGCCTGGTCTTGAGGGATAAAAGGGCCAAGGCCGTCTTACTCTATATCGACTCCGGAGGCGGGTCGGCTGCAGCCTCAGAAGCGATTACCTCGATCCTGAACAAAATTGCCGCCCAAAAACCGCTGGTTGCCATGATGGGCACAATTGCCGGGTCAGGCGGGTATTACGTCGCCACCCCCGCCCCCTACATTGTAGCCCAACCGGCTACCCTTACCGGCTCTATAGGCGTAATTGCCGCCAAGGTAGTTAACTCCCGCCTGATGGAAAAACTGCTTATAAACCGGGAAACAACCAGGCGGGGTCAAAAAGAGCTTTTTAATTCACCGGAAGAACCCTTCACAGAAGAAGAAAGAATTAAGGCTCTCGACTTTATTTTTCATATCTACGAATTATTCATCAAGCGGGTAGCCGAAAGCCGTGACAAACAACCGGAATCGGTAAAAGACATCGGTGGCGGGAAAGTTTGGACCGGGGAACAGGCCCTGTCTAATGGCCTGGTTGACGAACTGGGAGGATTGGAAACAGCCCTGGCGAAACTGCGTGAAAAAGCAAACCTCCCCGGCAATACTCCCCTGGTGGATATACCTCTTCCCAGGAGGGAAACCGCACCCCTGCCTACCTCCGCAGCTTTGCTCGAACATGCCTTAAACAATATGGCCCAGCTGGGCGAAGGTAAAGCGTTACTGGCCGGCCCCCTTTATTTTTTCCAGCCCTTCAAGAAATAGAGCAGAATGGCAAAGGGCACCTTTCCTTTTTATACTCCCACAGCGCTGGAAGCACAGGGACAGTCATGAATTAATAACAGCAGCAGTGCTCGGAGACACACAATATCTCCGACAGCGCAGTCCGGGCAAAATACTCATCTACCAGGCCGCGCGGTAAACTTCAAGGACCTCCTCCCTGTCTGTAACCAGTCGGGGGTTATAAACAATTGAACCATCGGCCAATGAATAATCTGCTGCCTCGGCCAACCCTTCTTCAGGAACGTCAACCTCCCGCAATTTTTGGGGCAGCCCAATTCTTTTAACCAAATCCTGAACGGCCTCAACAGCTGCCCCTGCTGCCTCTTCATCGCTTAATGAACGCACGTCCAGATTCATGGCCCTGGCCAGCAGGGCATAGCGATCGGCACATTCGTTCATGTTAAAGTTCATCACATGGGGCAGTAAAATAGCATTGGCAACCCCGTGGGGCACATTATAGAGGGCTCCCACAGGATGGGCCATGGCATGCACTAAACCGGGCTGGCTGTTCCCGAAGGCGATCCCGGCCATAGCTGCCGCCAGCTGCTGCTGCCCGCGAGCAACCAGGTCATCGCCTTTTTCCACACAGCGGGGCAGGAATTCCATGATCAATCTGGCAGCCTGCAGGGCCATACCGTCAATAATCGGCTGTCGTTGCAGGGAATGGATCGCTTCCACCGCATGGGACAAAGAATCCATACCGGGACCAGCTGTTAGATGGGGGGGGAGGCCAGCTACCATAGTCGGGTCCAGGATGGCCTTATTGGGGATCAGATAGACATCAACAAATGCTTCCTTAACATTTCGCTCCCAGTCCTTAATCACTGCAAACCAGGTCACCTCACTGCCGCTCCCTGCTGTGGTCGGCACAACAATATGGGGAGTCTGGGGCCGGTTCAAAACCTGAATTCCCCGGTAATCGCTTAACTTTCCACCTTCTTTCATCACCATGGCCATACCCTTGGCTGTATCAATCACGCTTCCGCCTCCGACACTAACCAGGATATCAGCTCCCTTTTCCAGGGCAAAGGAGGCCCCTTCGTCAACCAGGTGGAAGCCAGAATCCGGGATGCACTGATCAAAGGTTGCTACATAACGCCTGCCCAGGGCTTTTTCTACTTTTTCTGCCAGACCGGCCTCTTTAATACCCCGGTCGGTTACAACCAGCGCCTTTGACCCGCCCAGGCTTTCCACCTCCAGGCCTATTTCTTTAATACTGTTTTCACCAAAAATAACTTTAGTTGGGTTGTGATATTCAAAAGCGAGATCGCGGTCGTATGACACGTAAATACTCCTCCTTGGCCAGAGTTGCTTTAAAACCCAAACCGGGCGCGCAGGGCATTAAACCATTCCCTGAATTCAGCCCGTTCTTCTTCGTTCATTTCAGTTTGAAAGCGGGTTTCGATCTGTGCCGCCAGTTCAACCAGGCGGATGCTGGCTTTAACATAACGGACTATCGCGGGCAATGACCCTTTTAATTTAATCTTGCCCTGCATCATTGCTTTAACCACATCGAGCTCACCTTTTAAGACCGACTCCCACCTTTCGAACCCACCGGTTAGAACATAGTCCCCGTTTTCCCCAGCTTCCCTGGGCACCAACCTTACAAAACGGCAATCGCCATGCCATAGATCCATAAACATATAAATATCATCTTCCAGACCAAGCTCAGGATCGCCCAGGATATGAATGACAACGCTTCCCTCCCAGGTTTTGGCCACTTCCTTGTAATGATCATCTTCCTGAATCTTCTTTTCGAAAGCTGCCACCCATTCTGGAGAACCCATAACATATGGTTTTTCAACTTTTCCCAAACGCTCATTGACCATATCCAGGTATGCTTTTTCCCATGCTTCAGTTCCATAAGCAACGCCCATAATCTTATCCTCCCTTGTAGTATAATCCTTGTCAATTAGAAATAAATACTCGGGCCATCATAAAAAAATAAGCTGCTCCATAAGCCCTAAACCACATTCTGCTAAATCTTATCTGCTTTTGTTTGATTATAACTCTTTTAACAGTAACTTGGAAGTAAATAATTAGAGCCACTTAAGATAATTTTTGTAGTTTTATAAAATAATAGTTGTTTTTTCCTACTATAAGCTGTATATTTAAGTTAATTATGGCCATAAGTCATGCCAGGAATCTTTTTAAAACAGCTAACTCTCGCAATACTTCAGATCAATAGCTAAACCATTAGCTGCTTGTTCTAACAGCAGAAAGTTGAAACAGACAAAAACAACAATCCAGGAGACATGGCCAGTTATACACACCAGGAGGTGCTTAATATGTCCGGCTGTCACGGTAAAATCTTAAGGGTAGATCTTAATAATAGTTCCACAACAGTTGAAGAAGTCCCTGAAAGCAAATATAAACAGTATCTCGGGGGCGCCGGTTTGGCTACCAGGTACTTGTGGGACGAAGTCCCACAAGGAGCAGACCCTTTAGGGAAAGAAAACAAATTGATTTTTATGACCGGCAGCCTGACCGGAGCCCTGGCACCGAGCACAGGCCGTTTCAGCGTAGTTGCAAAATCGCCTCAGACAGGCATCTGGGGCCAGGCCAATTCCGGGGGACGCTGGGGAGTGGACTTTAAAAATAGTGGTTACGATGGGCTCATTTTAGAAGGTATTTCCCCTAAGCCGGTCTACCTGGTGATTGACGATAACAGGGTTGAACTCAGAGATGCCTCCCATCTCTGGGGAATGAATGTGCCTGAAACAACAGCAGCTGTTAAAGAAGAAGTGGGCAAGAAGTATAATGTGGCCTGTATTGGACCGGGCGGGGAAAACCTGGTCCGCTACGCGTCAATTATGAATGACCTGGGACGGACAGCGGGGCGCTGCGGCCTCGGAGCTGTAATGGGCTCAAAAAAGTTTAAAGCCATAGCTGCCCGGGGTAATTCCAGGATCCAGATACGCCAACCCGAAGAATTTAAAACCCACTCTAAAAAGCTATATGAACTGATAGATGACTCTATGTTTAAGATGTCGTTGCAGTCTTTCGGAACCAATGTAGTCCTGGATTTAGTCTCGATCAGGGGCGGATTTCCAACCCGCAACTGGCAAAGCGGTGTTTTTGAAGAATCCGACTATATTAACGGGCCGGCTATCTCCGATAATATCTTAAATAAAAATGTGACCTGCTTTGCCTGCCCAATTGAATGCGGACGAGGCACAGAAATTAAAAAGGGCAAATATGCCGGCCAAAAAGGCGAGGGTCCGGAATATGAAACTGTAGGCACTTTTGGCGGGATGTGCGCCGTTGGCAACCTGGAAGCTATCACCATGGCCGGGTACCTCTGTAACGATTATGGCATCGATACTATATCAGCAGGCAGCACCATCGCTTTTGCCATGGAATGTTATGAAAAAGGGATCTTGTCCGGAAAAGATACGGGAGGAATGGATTTGAGGTTTGGCGATGCGGATTTAATCGTTGACCTGGTGCACTTGATTGCCCGGCGCGAAGGCATTGGCGACCTTTTAGCTGAAGGCACAAAAAGGATGTCGGAAAAGTTAGGCCGGGGCAGTGAAGATTTTGCCATGCATGTAAAAGGCCTCGAGTTACCTGCCTACGACAGCCGCGCCGTGCAGTTGACCGGCTTAACTTACGCCACCGCCAACCGGGGTGGTGATCACATCACCGCCTACGTCCAGGGACCCACATTTATTGACGCCCCTTTACTGATCATTGATGAAAGTGAAATCAAAGACCCTTTCGCAGCCGATCCCGGGGAAGTACAAATCGCCACAGACCTTGAAGATATGCTCACTACTTTTGATTGCATCGGGGCCTGTAAGTTCATGGGCCTGTGCATCAGCGCCGGAGACTGGGTAGAACTTGTCAACCGGGCTACCGGATGGGATTACAGCCTTGATGGATATAAGCAAGCCGGCGAAAGAGTCTACAACCTGGCCCGGGCTTTCTGCAACCGGGAAGGTTTGCGCGCTGAAGACGACACCCTGCCTAAACGGCTCCTGGAAGAACCTCTACCGGAAGGCCCGGCAGAGGGACATGTCAATGAACTACCGTCCTTGCTGGAACGATACTATAAACTTCGAGGTTGGGACGAACAATCCGGCAAACCGACAGCGGCAAAATTAAAAGAACTCGACCTGGAAGATGTGGCAAAAGAACTCTGGAGCTAAGGAAGGAGAAACTATTTTGAACACACCGAAAGAGAAAAGACCGTGGTTAAAAAGCTATCGGCTGGGGCCCTATAAACTGGACGAAAGCCTGAAACCATACCCCGAACTGCCTCTATACACCATGCTCGATCAGTCCGCCGAAAAGCACCCGCGATCGGTAGCCATAGATTATTGCGGAACAAGGATCAGTTACAGCGAACTTAATAATTACACCGACCGGCTGGCCTGCGCCCTGGCCGAATTTGGAATTAAGAAAGGCGATAAAGTAGCCACTATCCTGCCCACATCGCCCCAGTATATAATCGCCAACTTTGCCATACTTAAAACAGGGGCAATCCATGTCCCCTGCAGCATTTTACACAAAGAAAATGAGTTAATTTATGAGATCGGTGAATCGGGAGCTGAAACAGTGATCTGCCTCCAGGAACAGGCCTCTAAAATACTGGCCCTTAAACCAGAAACTAAAATCAGGCAGGTTGTAACCACTCCTTTGTCCGACTATACCTCAGACGAAGGAGTGAATCGGGATATTCCGGAAGGAGTCCATGATTTCAAAACATTGATTGAAAATCACGACCCCAGCCCCCCACAGGTTGAAATAAGCCCCAAAGAAGATCTGGCTTACCTTGCTTTTACCGGTGGCGCTACAGGCGCCCCCAAGGGAGTAATGTTAACCCACTTCAACCGTTATTCCAATGTCCTGCAGTCAATGGCCTGGGCCATGTCCAAGCTCGAAAAATCAATCCGCGGTAAAGCATCAATTTGTATCGGTGTTCCTCTTTTTCATTCTTATGGCGACTCTTCGGCCTTATTTGGCATTTACTGGGGGCTTAAGCTGATCCTGATTCGCGACCCTCGCGATATAAATGAAATTGCCAGAATACTGGTTGAATCCCGTCCTTTCATGACAGCCCTGGTGCCAACTCAGTTAATGAAATTGGCCCAGGTGGATCTGCCCCGTCTACCGATCCAGATCTTATCAGGGGCCTCTTACCTGCCCCTGGAAGTGCGGGAAAGCATAACGGCTAAAATTAAAATGCCTGTTTCTGAAGGTTACGGCCTGACAGAAACCAGCCCCCTGACTCATCTCGACTTAAGCGGTTTCTCCAAAATAACCGGTTTTGCGGCAAAACAGAAATACAGCATCGGCCTGCCGGTGCCCGATACCGATGTGAAGCTGGTAGATGAAGAAGACGGCAGCGAATGCCCACCCGGCGAACCGGGCCATATGTACATCAAGGGGCCCCAGGTTATGAAGGGATACTGGCCTGAAGAAGGATCCGGCCTGGTTGACGGTTGGCTGCCGACCGGCGATATCGCCCGCATGGATGAAGACGGTTATTTTTATATCGTCGATCGGATCAAGGACATGGCCAATGTATCCGGGTTCAAGGTTTATACCAGCACAATCGATGAAATTCTGCATCAGCATCCGGCCGTATCGATGGCGGCGGCAATCGGCGTCCCCGACCCCGAACGGCCAGGCAGCGAGCGAATCAAGGCCTTTGTTGTGCTAAAGGAAGAAGATGCCTGCAGGGTTACTGCAGAAGAAATAATCGATTATTGCCGCGATAAATGCGCTTCCTACGCTGTACCCCGCCAGGTTGAATTTCGCCATTCTTTACCGTTAACTGTGACTGAAAAAATTTACAAGAAACAACTCCGGGAAGAAGAGCTGAAAAATAACAGCGATTGAATGATAATTGAAACACCGGTACTCAGGCTGCGCCAATATAAACCAGGGGAAGCTGTGGTTTAAGTCAAGCAAAATAATAGTCCGGGAGGGCAGTATTTTGCGGGTACAAGTGAAACCATACCTGTTTCTGAGGGAAGTGCTGGGAAATCGGTATATATCTATG
>PWFM01000044.1 GCA_003553895.1 Syntrophomonadaceae bacterium
AGGAGCAGATGTATTGATCGGCCTTTCCAAGCCGGGTCCGGATACGATCAAGAAGGAATGGGTGGAAAGTATGGCCGATCAGGCCATCGTCTTTGCCTGCGCCAACCCGATCCCTGAAATCTGGCCCTGGGATGCCCAGGAAGCGGGAGCCAAAATTGTTTCCACCGGCCGCTCTGATTTTCCGAACCAGGTCAACAATTCCCTGGGTTTTCCGGCCATCTTCCGCGGGGTGCTGGATGTCCAGGCCAGCGGTATTTCTGATACGATGTGCATCGCCGCCGCCGAAGAACTGGCAGCCTGCGCTCCCGACGGTGGTATGGATCCGGAAAAAATCCTGCCCACCATGGACATGTGGGAAGTATTCCCCCGCGTGGCCACGGCCACGGCCATGAAGGCCATCGATGAAGGCCTGGCCCGGGTTACGCTCAGCTATGATGAATGCTACCGGAAAGCGGAATCATTTATCAAGAGAGCGCAGGATCAGACCAAACTGGCCATGGAGCACGGCTTTATCCCCGAACCGCCCGAAGAATAGGAGCGGGACAGGGCCGGTTAAAACCTTTACCGAGATTGTGAAACTTGTCAGAGCAGGAGGAGATTATGAGCGAAGCAAAACAGGATACCATCAAAATGGTTGATATTTATATCATGGGCAAGAAATATAACGTGCCCGAAACCCTGACCATCATGGATGCCATGGAATACGCCGGCTACCAGCTCAAGCGCGGAGTCGGCTGCAGGGCCGGCTTCTGCGGGGCCTGCGCCACGGTTTATCGCCAGGCCGGCGATTTTGAACTGAAGGTAGGCCTGGCCTGTCAGACCAAGGGGGAGGAAGGGATGTACCTGGCCCAGATTCCCTTTTTCCCGGCCCGTAAGGCGATCTATGATCTGGAAGAAATCAAGCCCAGCGTGGCCCACTTTGCCAGGATGTACCCGGAAGTGTTCCGCTGCCTGGGCTGTAATTCCTGCACCAAGGTTTGTCCGCAGGATATCGATGTAATGCAGTATGTTGCTTACCTGCAGCGCGGCGATTTCGCCAGGGCGGCCGACCTGTCATTTGACTGCCTGATGTGCGGACTCTGCGTTTCTCGCTGCCCGGTCAATATCGTCCATTACAACTCGGCCCTGGCCGGACGGCGCCTCTACAGCCGGTACCTGGCCCCTCCGGATTCATTCCTGGCTGAAAGGGCCCGGGCCATAAAAGAGGGTGAAATGGATGCTGAAATCGATGAACTGGTCAATGCCGATAAAGAGAAACTGCAGGAACTTTACAATAACCGGGAGATTGAAAAGTAAGCCCGGAGGGAGGATTGATAAGCTTGTCCTATACGCCGCAGTTAAGAGAACTGATGAAAAAAGTGGAAGAAACCAGGGCCTCCCGGGTGGGTGTTGATTATCCGCGGATGTCCCCGGAAGAAAGACGGGACGTGTTGCAAAAATTTCATCCCGACTATATCGAGGATGGTTTTCGGGATATAAAGGTGGGTGTGGATAAAGGAGTCCGCATGCCCACCGAAATGGCTGATGTTTTTGAATCCTACAGCCGGCTGAAGGATGTGGATTTAGATTTAAAGGCCGATCCCGACTATGATGTTGATGTTTTGATTATCGGCGGAGGCGGAGCCGGGGCTTCGGCAGCGCTTATGGCCAATGAGGCGGGAGCCGAAGTGATGCTGACTACAAAATTGCGGTTTGGCGACGCCAACACCATGATGGCCCAGGGCGGTATCCAGGCCGCCGACAAGGAAAATGATTCTCCGGCTACCCATTTTTTGGATGTCCTCGGCGGAGGCAGGCTGGAGAATGTGCCCGAACTGGCCCGGGCCCTGGTCATGGACGCGCCCCTTGTTATCAAGTGGCTGGAAGACCTGGGCACCATGTTTGACAAGAGCGAAGCAGGGACGATGATTACCAGCCACGGCGGAGGCACTTCCCGCAAGCGCATGCATGCCGCCCGCGACTATACCGGGGCCGAGATCATGCGGACATTACGGGATGAAGTATATAATAAAGGGATTAACGTGGTCGAATTCAGCCCGGCCGTAGAGATTTTGCTCGATGCGCAGGGCCGCGCCGGCGGGGCGATTCTTTTCAACCTGGAAACAGAACAGTACTTAACAGCGAGGGCTAAAACGGTTATTATCGCCACCGGTGGTTCGGGAAGGCTGCATTACCGCGGTTTTCCGACCAGCAACCATCACGGCGCCACCGCCGATGGCCTGGTCATGGGTTACCGGGCCGGGGCCGGCACCATCTATGCCGATTCGATCCAGTACCACCCCACGGGCGGGGCTTTTCCGCCCCAGCTGCTGGGCCTGCTGGTAACCGAAAAAACCCGGGGTCTGGGCGCCCAGCCGCTGAATATTAACGGCGAACAATTTGTTTATCACCTGGAGACCAGGGATGTCGAGTCGTCGGCCATTATCCGCGAGTGTGAAGAACGGGGCCTGGGTGTTCCCCTGCCGACCGGCATCACAGCGGTCTGGCTTGATTCGCCGCTGATCGAACAGATCCACGGGGAGGGTACCGTCGAGCGGCAGCTGCCGGCCATGCTGCGCCAGTTCCAGCGGTTTGATGTCGATATCCGCAAAGAGCCCATGCTGATATATCCGACCCTCCATTACCAGAACGGGGGGCTTTTGATCGATGACCGGGCCGAGACCGGCGTGGAAAACCTTTATGTGGCCGGGGAAGCGGCCGGTGGTATTCACGGCACCAACCGGTTGATGGGCAACTCCCTGCTTGATATTCTGGTTTTCGGCCGGCGGGCCGGGGCAAACGCAGCGGCTAAAAGCAAAGAAGTGCCGGTTCCGGAAGGGCTTAACCTTGAGCATGTTAATAATTATCACCGGGAACTGGAGCAGGCCGATGCGGGCGACGGCAGGGTCGGCCCGGTGCTGCTTCCCCGCTATACTCACCGCTAATGGCAGGAAACGAAGCGAAAACAGCTCAGCCCCTGGAAGGACTGCAGGTCCTGGATATGACCCGCCTGCTCCCGGGTCCCCTGGCTACCATGATCCTGGCCGATTACGGGGCTGATGTTGTTAAAGTGGAAGATGTGCGGGCCGGCGATCTGACCAGATATGTCGGCTCTTCCCTTGGCGGGGGACTGGGCGCGGAAGGCTCCCTGTTCCGGCAGTTGAACCGCAATAAAAAAAGTATAGCCCTGGACTTAAAAGAAAAACGGGGCCAGGAAATTATAAAACAACTGGCCGCCGGCGCAGATGTTATGGTGGAAGGTTTCCGGCCCGGAGTTATGGATAGGCTTGGTCTGGGATACGGGGAAATAAGCGGTCACAACCGGGGCCTAATCTACGCAGCCATAACCGGTTACGGCCAGGACAGCCTCTACCGGCACAAGGCCGGCCACGATCTCAATTACATGGCCCTGAGCGGTTTGCTGGATTTAAGCGCAGAAAAAGAGGGTTCCCCGGTTATGCCCACCTCCCAGATTTCCGATGTGGCCGGAGGGGCCTTAATGGCCGTTAACGGGATCATGATGGCTCTTTATGAGCGGGCGAGATCGGGCCGGGGGCAGTTCGTTGATGTTTCCATGACCCGGGGACTGCTGCCCTGGCTAACCTATCCTGCTTCCTACCTGGGCCGGGGTGAAGAACTTCCCCGCCGCGGCAGGTGCACTTTGAGCGGGGCTTATGCCTGCTATAACATTTATGAAACCGCCGATGGCAAGTACATGAGCCTGGCCGCCCTGGAACCGGTTTTCTGGCAGCGGTTTTGCGAAGCGGTTGGAAAACCGCAGTGGATAGAGCGCCAGTTTGAACAGGAAGAGGATGAGCCTGTGGGCAGCAAAAACTTGATCCAGGCAGTGCGGGCCCTGTTCAAAACTAAAGACAGGGCGTATTGGGAAGAACTTTTTAAAGATGTCGACGCCTGCTGTGAACCGGTCCTGGATTTACAGGAAGCCATCGATCATCCCCTGAGCCGGGAAGAAAACTACTGGCTGGAGAACACCCTGAAAGATGGGACCAGGGAAAAAGCGGCCGGTTTTCCCCTGCTCTTTTCAGGCCGGGGTGGTGAAAAACGGCTGCCTCCGCCCGAACATGGCCGGCATACAGAAGAGATCCTGAAAGCTCTCGGTTACAGCGCCGGGGATATTGCGGAGCTAAAACAGCAGCGCATAATCAAAAATAACCAGTGATCAAGTGATCCCGTCTCCAAATGGCACCGGTTGCGACAGACTTGTCCGCCTCCACTGGCTTGATCAGGTCAGGAGAACCTGATGACAAACCTGCCCCGTCACCACTGTAGCGGTCCGTCACGGTTACCTCGCGAAAAATTTTTGCGCCATCCGGCCTTTACCGCGCGGAATTGGCGATCTATAATATTGTATGCCAATTCACAGGATGGAAGAAAAAGCGCGCACCGGGCTGATCTTGAAGAGACTGGCCGAACATTACCCGGAGGCTAAATCGGGCTTAAAATACGATAACCCGTTCCAGCTTTTCGTAGCCACTGTGCTTTCCGCCCAGACTACAGACGAACAGGTCAACAGGATTACCGCGGAGCTTTTTAAAGCTGTTCCTTCCATATACGAATTGTCCCGGATGAAAGCTTCAGAGCTGGAGCCTTTTGTCAGGCGCTGCGGTCTCTACCGTCACAAAAGCCGCTACCTGATCGAAGCGGCTAAAATCATTGTCGAACGTTACGGCGGCAGGATACCGGATCAACGTGAAGAGCTGATCAAGTTGCCCGGGGTGGGCAGAAAAACAGCCAACATTATTATCAGCAGCGCTTACGGGCAGCCTGCTATTGCCGTGGATACCCATGTCTTCAGGGTTTCTAAGAGGCTGGGCCTGGCCGATGGGAATAATGTGGAACAGGTGGAAAAGCAGCTGGAACAGGCTATCCCCATCGCAGAGTGGAGCGATAGCCATCACCGCCTGATTGCCCACGGCAGGAGACTTTGCCAGGCCCGCAGCCCGCGGTGCGGCAGTTGTTTTTTGGAAGATCTCTGTGTTTATGCCAGGGAAAGGGGAGATAGTTAGTGGCCATAAGACAATTAACCAGCAGTGAGATCAAGTTAAACTGCGACCTGGAGGGGGCCGGTTTTGAAACCACGGCCGAAGTGCCTCCGCTGGAAGGAATGATCGGCCAGGAACGGGCGGTTAAAGCGACCGAGTTCGGCCTGCGGATTAAACGGCACGGATACAACATCTTTATGACCGGGCTGACCGGTACCGGCAAATCGAGCTATGCCCAGTCGATCGTGGAAAAAATCTCTGCCGGGGAGCCGGTTCCCGATGACTGGCTTTATGTTTATAATTTTGAGCATCCCGGGCAGCCCATATCCCTGAACCTGCCCGCGGGCAGGGGCGCAGAGTTCAGGCGCCAGATTGAAGAACTGGTCGAAGATCTCCGGGAGAATATTCCCAAGGCTTTTGACGGTGAGGATTATGAAAAGCAGAAGTCGGTCCATGTTAAAAAATTTCAGGATGCCAGGGCTGAACTTCTGGACGAGTTGAACAAGGTAGCCCAGGAAAAAGGGTTTGCCCTGAAACGGACCAGCTCCGGCTTTGTCACCATCCCGCTCCAGGAAGGTGAAGAAATTGGCGAAGACGAGTACGCGAAACTGGACCAGGAAACAAAAGATGAGATGGAAAAGAACTCCAACGAGGTCCAGATCAAGGCCATGGAGATCATGCGCAGGGTTCAGAAACTGGAAAAAGAGCTCAAGGAAAAGCTCAAGGAACTGGACCAGGAAGTAGGCATGGCGGCGGTGGGCTACCTGTTTAACGAATTGACCGAAGAATATGCTGATTTTCCCGCCGTAAAAAATTATTTAAAAGCTTTCCAGGAAGATGTCCTTTCCAACCTGTCTGATTTTAGAAGCGATGAAGAAGAGCAGCAGAACCCGATGCTGTGGCTGCGCCAGCAGGGGCAGGATCAATCCGACCGGCGCTATATGGTCAACCTGCTGGTGGACAACCGGGAGACCGAGGGGGCGCCCATGGTTTATGAGACCAACCCCTCTTACTATAACCTGCTCGGGCGGGTCGAGTACGAAAACCGCTTTGGCGCGGTAACTACTGATTTTACTATGATCAAGGCCGGAGCCCTGCACCGGGCCAACGGCGGTTACCTGATCCTGCAGGCCCGGGATGTGCTGACCTCGATCCAGTCCTGGGAAGTGCTTAAACGGGTGCTCAGGACCAGGGAAATCAGGATCGAAAATATCAGCGAGCATTTCGGCCTGGTAGCCATGTCTACGCTCAGGCCCCAGTCTATTCCGCTCAATGTCAAGGTGGTCATGATCGGCAACCCCTTCATCTACTTTTTGCTTTACCACTACGATGAGGATTTCCGCAAACTGTTTAAAATAAAGTCCGACTTTGATGTGGAAATGGAACGGCGGGATGATTACGTGACCAAGATGGCCAGCTTTATTTCTTTCCACTGCAACAGCCAGGGTTTGCGCCATTTTAACCGGCCCGCGGTGGCAGAAATTGTCGAATACAGCACCCGCCTGGCCGAGAACCAGGACAAGTTGAGCACCAGGTTTAACGAAATAGTCGATTTGCTGTTTGAAGCCGACGCCTGGGCCGAAATTGACGGCGCCACCCTGGTCGGTAAAGACCATGTGGAAAAAGCGATGGAGGAGATTATTTACCGGTCCAACAAGTATGAGCAGAAGATTATCGACTCCATCAAAGAAGAGGAGATACTGCTGGACCTGGAAGGGGAAGAGGTGGGGCAGATAAATGCCCTCTCTGTAATCGACCAGGGCGACTACCTTTTTGGCCGTCCTTCGAGGATTACCGCCTCCACCTACCTGGGACGGAGGGGGATTATTAATATCGAACGGGAGAGCGAACTCAGCGGGCGCCTGCACAGCAAGGGCATTATGATTTTGAGCGGCTACCTGGGTTCCACGTACGGCATGCTGGTTCCGCTGAACCTGACCGCGAGCCTCTGTTTTGAACAGTCCTACGGCGGGGTGGACGGGGATAGCGCTTCAGCAGCTGAGCTTTATGCCCTTTTATCCAGCCTGGCCGGGGTCCCGCTCCGGCAGGACCTGGCCGTAACGGGGTCGATCAACCAGAAGGGCGAGATCCAGCCCGTCGGCGGAGTGAGCGCCAAGATTGAAGGCTTCTACCTGGCCTGCAAGGCCAAGGGCCTGACGGGCAAGCAGGGCGTGATTATCCCGGCCAAAAATAAAAAGTCGCTCATGTTAAAGCAGGAAGTGGTTGAAGCGGTTGATAAAGGGCGTTTTCATATTTACACCATCGACACGGTCGATGACGGCATCGAGCTTTTAAGCGGGCTGAAACCGGGCAAGCTGACCCAAAAAGGCACTTTCCGCAAGGGCAGCTTTAATAAAAAAGTCCTGGATCAATTAGAAAAGTTCAATGCCACCTTGAGTAAAAAAATGGGCCCGGAAGCCGCCGGAGAAAATGATCGAAACGGTAAATAAACCTCATTTAGATCGACTGTTGGGAAAGGGATGGAGTTATGCACCTGGTCCTGGTTGAACCGGAAATACCGCAGAATACGGGCAATGTGGCCCGGACCTGCGTCATGACCGGCACAAAACTGCACCTGGTCGAACCGCTTGGTTTTTCTTTATCCGAAAAGGAGGTGCGCCGTTCGGGTCTCGATTACTGGCGGTACCTGGACCTGGAAGTGCACCGCGATTTTGAGGCCCTGAGAGAAAAGTATGGCCCGGCCCGCTTTATCTATTTTTCCACCCGGGGGCGCTGTTACTATCACCAGTTTAATTACAGCCCCGGCGACTTCCTGGTTTTCGGCAGCGAAACCAGGGGGCTTGACCGCGAAGTACTGGACCGGGCCGAGATTGCTTTGCGCATACCCATGATCAACCAGATTCCCCGTTCCCTGAA
>PWFM01000013.1 GCA_003553895.1 Syntrophomonadaceae bacterium
ACGCAAGACGCAAATAGTCTACTGTAAGGATGAAAGAAGGAACAAAGATTATCCGCGGCGTAAATTTGATTTTCTGGGGTTTACCTTTAGACCCCGGAAAGTCAAAGGCAAAAATGGGCTATTTATCGGGTTTAATCCTGCAGTCAGCAACAAAGCAAAACGCAAAATGAATCAGCAGATAAGGAGCTGGGAGCTGCACTTAAGAACCAACTGGAGCCTTGAAGACCTGGCTGCTTACTGCAATCCGGTAATAGGGGGTTGGTTTAACTATTACGGGAGCTACTACCATTCTGCATTAGATGATGTAGTAAGACAGATGGACTTGCGATTAGGCAAATGGGCAGAACGGAAATACAAAAGATTCAGGGGACATAGTGGTAGGGCAATTAAGTGGGTGCGTGGCGTAAGAGGACGCGAACCGAAACTTTTTGCTCACTGGCAGCTATATCCGAGGACGGCTGGACTGTAAGAGCCGGATGAGGCGAGAGCCTCACGTCCGGATCTGTGAGAGCGCAGGGGTGAGATTCCCCTGCGCCACTCGACTTGTTGACAACTTTTTTATCCTTGGAAACCACTGGTTTTAACTTTTTGTTTTAGCGCGCGGTGACGAGCAGGGTGTCAACAACCCCGTCCCCCTGACACGCGACACACCAACCCTGCTTCCGTCGGCAGTTTTATGCCGGTTATGTAAAAGGGATCAGGTTTGTGGATCGGCCAGTAATAACTCGCGCAGGGAGCACGGTTCCAGGCCTCGCTCACGCAGGTCGCTGATAATTCGAGGCAGGGCCTCGATATCGGCTTCGGTAAAATGGAGCAGCACAATGCTGCCGCCCCGGGCATTGTTCAGGACATGTTCGGTGATCCGGGCCGAGCTGTAAGTATCATTGCGCAGGGCATATACCAGTTCTACGTCCCACATAACCGGAAACATCCCCTTTTCAGCTACAATCGGCTGCAGGCGTTCCCGGTGGTAACCCTGGCCGGAAAAGAAACCGTCACCGTATGGCGGGCGGAAAAAGAGAGTATGGTAACTGCCGCCGATGGCTTTTTCAACTGCTTCCTGCCAACCGCTTAACTCCTGCCGGACCTGTTCTTCAGAAAGGTTGGTCAAAAAGGGATGGCTGTAGGTATGGTTCCCCAGCTCATGCCCTTCTTCTACAGCTCTTTGCCAGGTTTCCGGATAACTTTCGACGTTTTTTCCAGTCGGGAAAAGGGTGGCCCGGACCTGATGTTCTTTCAAGTAATCCAGGGTCCGGTTGTTTATGGCTTCCCTGCCGCCGTCATCGATTGTAATGGCCACTTTGTTGGTTTCCCGGTCGCCGTGTTCAATAAGGGTCTCGGAGCGCATCATCTTATTTTCTTCGCGCAGCTGTTCGTTTTCTTCATAAAGCTCCTCGTATTGTTCTTCAAGCCGGTTCTTTTCTTCTTCCACCCGGTCCAGTTTTTCTTCAAGCGATTGCAGGTTGTTTTGCAGAGCTTGCACTGCCGTATACTGGCCCAGGCTGAATATGCCGAGGGCAATTATTGCCGCTATTAAAAAAAGAAAAATTATGATGCGGAAGGCCGACTTTTTTTTGGGTTGTCTGCTTCGTCCGTCATATCGATTATTCAAAGTTATCACGATCCTTTACCGGGAAGGTATGTATTCCTATTTTCTTGATTATATGGTAACCTACAAAAAACGATTAAGCAACAAACTTTGAATTGTTCCGGGCCCTGCCTAAAAAATTTAAGGATGTGATCAACGATGAAAACGCTGCTTGCCCTTGCTTCAAGTCCCCGCCGGAACGGAAACAGTGAGACCCTGTTGAAGGAATTTTGTCGCGGCGCCGAAGAAAAGGGCTGGAACGTGGAAGTGGTCCATATCAACAAACTGGATTTCCGCCCCTGCCAGGCCTGCGATGCCTGCGCAAAGGACGGCCGCTGTATTTTAAAAGATGACATGCAGGATATTTATCCCATGGTTACCAACTCCGATGCCCTGGTCATTGCCAGCCCGGTTACTTTCGGTTCACTGAACGCCCAGTTAAAGATGTTGATCGACCGGTTTCAGTGCTGGTGGCATGCCAAGTATAACCTGAATGCTCCTTTTGTCCCTGATGAACCGAAGCGCCAGGGCTTTTTTATATGCGTCGGGGCCCTGAAACGCAAACGTTATTGCGAAAATGCCGTCGAGATTATCAAAGTTTTTTTCCATAATATAAACCACCAGTTTGCCGGCAGCCTGGCCTTCCGCGGTTACGACGAAAAAGGAGCAATCAAGGAAAACCCTGATGCTTTGAAAGAAGCCTATGAAGCGGGCAAGGAATTCGTAAGCAGGGTTGAGGCGATAGCAGGGGAGTAAGGTTGTTGAGAAGGATATGGGTTATTTAATAAAGGGGCTTCTTTCCTCCTTAAGGGAAGAAGCCCCCAAAAATGCTGATTAATATTCAAGCAGCTGAGAGGTTTTAGCTTTCAACTTCTTCGGTGTCTTTTTCCGTGCCGCCGGGTTTTGCCCTTTGTTCAAATTCGAGGGCATCTACGCTCCTGGTGATTTTAATCGGGTTTTCGGTGCTGACCTCACCGGCGATGATCCGGCGGGACAGCGGTGTTTCAACTTCGTTTTGGATCACCCGTTTCAGCGGCCTGGCGCCAAAGGCCGGGTCATAGCCCTTTTCAGACAGGTAAGATACTACCTCTTCTTCCCACTGCAGCTCCAGGCTGGTTGTATCCGCCAGGCGTTTGGCAAGCCTCTTGAGCAGCAGGTCGGCGATCTTGTGGACCTGGTCTTTTTCCAGGGCCCGAAAGACGATGGTTTCATCAACCCGGTTAAGGAATTCCGGGCGGAAATGATTTCGCAGCAAACCTAAGACGGTACTGCGCATCTGCTCATAGTCGCCTCCCTGTTCATGGAAGGAGAGGATCTCCTGGCTGCCGGTATTGGAGGTCATGATCAGGATCGTATTCCTGAAATCAATAGTTCTGCCTTTACCGTCGGTCAGGCGCCCGTCATCGAGTATCTGCAGCATGGCATTAAATACATCGTTATGGGCTTTTTCTATTTCGTCGAAAAGGATCACACTGTAGGGTTTGCGCCTCACAGCTTCGGTTAGCTGACCGCCTTCCTCGTAGCCTACGTATCCAGGCGGCGCGCCGATCAGGCGGGCCACAGTGTGTTTCTCCATGTATTCAGACATGTCGAGTCGGATCATGTTGCGTTCATCGTCGAACAGCGCTTCGGCCAGGGCCCGGGCCAGCTCTGTTTTCCCCACCCCGGTGGGTCCCAGGAAGATGAAGCTGCCCACGGGGCGGTTGGGATCTTTGATTCCGCTGCGGGCCCTTAATACAGCGTCTGATACGGCCCGCACTGCTTCATCCTGGCCGACTACCCGCTCGTGGAGAATATCCTCCAGGCGGATCAGCTTGTCACGTTCCCCTTCGAGCAGCCGGCTGACCGGGATCCCGGTCCAGCGGTTGACTACCTGGGCTATTTCTGTTTCGCTTACCTCTTCGTTCAAGAGCATATTCTCTTTCTGCTTCCTGGCCAGGTGGTCTTCTTCTGATTGCAGGCGCCTTTCCAGTTCGTTCAGGCGGCCATATTTTAGTTCTGCGGCCCGGTTCAGGTCGTATTCCCTTTCTGCTTTTTCAATTTCGGTGCGCACTTCATCGATTTCGCGCTTCAAAGATCGCACCCTTGAAATGGACTGCTTTTCAGTCTGCCACTGCGCTTTCATGGCGTCGGCCTGGCTGCGCAGTTCAGCCAGCTCTTCACGCAGTTTCTCCAGCCGCTCCCGGGAAGCCGGGTCTTTTTCCTTGCCCAGGGCTGCTTCTTCGATTTCAAGCTGCATTACCCGGCGGGTAATTTCGTCCAGGGCGGCCGGCATACTGTCGATCTGGGTGCGCAGGTGGGCCGCCGCTTCGTCCATGAGATCGATCGCCTTGTCGGGCAGGAAGCGGTCGCTGATATAGCGGTCGGATAAAACTGCGGCCGCCACCAGGGCGCTGTCCTGGATGCGTACCCCGTGATGCACTTCGTAACGTTCCTTTAAACCGCGCAGGATGGAAACAGTGTCCTCGACGGAGGGCTGATTGATCTGGACCTGCTGGAAGCGGCGTTCTAAGGCGGCATCCTTTTCGATATGCTTGCGGTACTCGCCGACTGTAGTGGCTCCTATACACTGCAGTTCTCCCCGGGCCAGCATGGGTTTGAGCAGGTTGCTGGCGTCCATGCCGCCTTCTGCGGCGCCGGCCCCGACCACGGTGTGCAGCTCGTCGATAAAGAGGATGATTTTGCCTTCCGCTTCCTGCACTTCTTTAAGAACTGCTTTTAGCCTTTCTTCAAACTCGCCTCGGTATTTGGCCCCGGATACCAGGGCTCCCATATCGAGGGAGATTACCTTCTTTTCCTTTAACCCTTCCGGCACATCACCGGCGATAATTCGCCTGGCCAGCCCTTCGGCAATGGCCGTTTTACCGACACCGGGATCGCCGATCAGAACCGGGTTGTTTTTGGTCCGCCTGGAGAGGATTTCCATTACCCGGCGAATTTCGTCGTCCCGGCCGATGACCGGATCAAGCTTTCCTTTGGAAGCCAGGTCGGTCAGGTCCCGGCCGTAACGAAGCAATGCCTCGTAGGTTTCTTCGGGGCTTTCACTGGTAACCCGCTGCGCTCCGCGTACTGTTTTAAGAGAGTTGAGCAGCCGGTTACGGTCCAGGTTAAACTGGCTTAAAAGGCTTTTCAGGTCTTCATCGCCTTCTTCGGTCAGAGCCAGGAGCAGGTGTTCAACACTGACGTAGTCGTCTTTGAGCTGCTTGGCTTCTTGTTCGGCTTTGGACAAAACGCGGGCCAGGGAGGAGCTCATCTGCAAAGTTCCCTCATAACCGTGTACTTTTGGGATTTTTTCCAGCAGCTTCTCCAGGCCCTGTTTCAGGGCGGCCGGGTCGATCCCGGCGTGTTCTAAAAACCTGCCGGTAATGCCTTCTTCCTGGTCCAGCAGGGCAGAAAGCAGGTGTTTGGGCCCTACAACTTGATGCCCCCGGTTAACGGCCACTTCCTGGGCGCTGGCCAGCGCTTCCCTTGATTTGTTGGTAAAACGTTCTAATTCCATATTTAATCACCTACTTTTTTTCGCAGGCTTTCAATTTCGTCCTGCATTTGCTCTATTTTATCCAGTAAATCCACTATTATGGTAGCGCCGACGGTATTTACTCCAATATTTCTTTTCAAGCGGAGTATCTTTTTCAGCCGGCGCAGGTCTTCGTAGTGAATGGTTTCTTTATCAATGTCAATAATCCCCATATCCTTGTATAGTTCCAGGATTTCGGGATGATATTCCATCTTGAATTCAGTAATTTTTTCTCCGGCCTCGGTATGGCAGTGGATGCGAACGAGTTTCATGCCGATCACTCCCCGCCTTTCCGCAGCTCATGAAGCTGCCTGTAGAGATTTTTCTCTTCTTCGCTCATGTCGGAAGGGGTGTCGATTACCAGCCGGATATACTGGTCCCCGCGTCCCCCGCCTTTTTTGGGAAAGCCCTTGTTGCGCAGGCGCAGCTTTCTGCCGCTGCGGCTGTTCGGGGGGATAGTCAGGTTAACTTCGCCTTCCAGGGTTTTGACCGGTATTTTATCTCCGAAAACAGCCTGGTCGGGGCGGATAATTGCTTCTGATTCGATATCCTCACCTTTCAGCTTGAATACCGGGTGCGGGCGCAGGCGGACCTTCAGGTAGAGGTCCCCTTTTTGGCCCTGGCCGAGGCCTGCCCCGCCCTGGCCTTTTAAGCGGATGCGGCTTCCTTCCTTGACTCCGGCCGGCACACGCACCTCCAGGGTTTTTTCCTCGGGAGTGGCGCCGGTTCCACCGCACTGAGCGCAGAAACCCTGGCCTGCGGTCCCGGTCCCGCCGCAGTTGGCGCAGACGGCGCTTCCGCTGACCCGGATTGACCTGGTAACACCCTGGAAAGCTTCTTCAAGGGAAAGTTCGATTTCACTTTCCACATCTTCGCCGCGGACCTGGCCGCGCTGTCTGGAACCCTGACCGGTAAACCCGGACCGGCCTCCCCTGCCGCCACCGCCGGCAGCTGCGCCTTCACCGAAGAACATCCTGAAAAAGTCGCTGAACCCGCCTTCGAAAATATCTTCAAAACCGCCACCGCTGAAATCACCGGAGGAGTAGAAACGCACCCCACCCATATCGGGGCGGCCTTGCTGGAAACCGGAAAAGTCCTGTCCCTGCTTCCAATTGCTGCCCAGCTGATCGTATTGTTTCCTTTTCTCCGGGTCTTTCAAGACCTCGTAGGCTTCGTTGATCTTTTTAAATTGCTCCTCGGCTTTTTCCTTTTCGCCGGGCGGATGCAGGTCCGGGTGCCACTTGCGGGCCAGTTTCCGGTAGGCGCTCTTTATTTCTTTTTCCGAGGCGTTGCGATCAACGCCCAGGATTTCATAGTAATCTTGAAATTTAACGGTCATACCCATTCCTCCAACTGCGACAAATTGTCGCCCGGGGCTGCAGCAATTACCGGCGAGTTCCCACCTGGGACCGGTTTAATATCCCGCTCCGCCGGGGGTTGCCCCGGGCGTTTGCCTCAACCTATTTGTTATTATCGTTGTCTTTTTCTTGATCAGATCCCGGATCTTGTTTGTTTTTACCATCATCCGGGTTGCGGGCTACCATAACTCTTGCCGGTTTGAGCAATATGTCGCCGAACTTGTAACCGGGGCTGATTTCTTCGCAAACGCAGCCCTCATCATACTGCCCGGTTTCCAGGTAGCCGATGCCTTCCTGCTCTTCGGGATCAAAGGGACGACCCAGGCATTCAACCGGCCTGACGCCGTGTTTATAGAGCAAATCATTGAACTGCCGCGACATGATTTCGATTCCTTCCGCTGCGGCGGGATCTTTGACCTGTTGTTTGGCCTGGTCAAAGTAGTCCAGAAAGGTGAGCAGATCCCTTAGTATATCTTTCTTGGCATATATCCGCTGCGCTTCTAATTCGCGCTCCATTCTCTTGCGGTAATTATCAAAATCAGCCCGGGTGCGCAGATGGCGCTGCTTTTCTTCTTCCAGTTCCCTGCGCAGGGTTTCAAGTTCATCTTCCCGCTGATCTATATCATCAAGCCCATCGTCTAAATGGGTCTGTTGTTCCTGATCGTTATAGTCATTATGTTCGCTGTTGTTCATATCTTCTGTTTCTTCCTGGTTTTCGCGGTTATAGTTCCGGTTCTGCCAGTACTTTTTCATGTTCTCATACCTCCAAACTTCAATCCGGCCGGGAAAGGGTTTTCCTGGCGAAAGGTTAATTTCGACGGGAAAACCGCTTTCCGCCAACCGGACCTGGTACCGTTAGAGGTTAACGGTTATTGTTCTTCGTAATCGGCGTCAACGACATCGTCATCACTGCCGCCTTCCTGTGTTTGCTGGGCGCCGCCCTGCTCACCGCCGCCGGATGCTGATTGCTGGTAAGCTTTTTCCGACAGGGAGTGAGCCGCCTGCTGCAGTTCGTTTTTCAGGTTGCGGACCTTGTCGATCGGTTCGTTGTTCTTGATAGCCTCTCTCAGGTCATTAACCAGCTGCTCGATCTTGCCCTTTTCTTCAGCTGGCACGTTGCCGCCTAATTCGTTCAGCTGGCGTTCAACCTGGTAGGCCATACTGTCCGCTTCGTTTCTTTCATCGATCTCCTGGCGCCGCTTTTTGTCTTCCTCGCTGTATTTTTCGGCTTCGTTGACCATTCTTTCAATATCATCTTCTTCCAGGTTGGTCGAACCGCTGATCGTAATCGACTGTTCCTTGCCGGTTCCTTTATCTTTGGCGCTGACGTTCAGGATCCCGTTGGCATCGATGTCAAAAGTGACTTCGATCTGCGGGATGCCGCGCGGGGCGGGCGGAATTCCTTCCAGCCTGAACCGGCCGAGCGAGCGGTTGTCTTTGGCCAGTTCACGCTCACCCTGCAGGATATGGATGTCAACGGCCGACTGGTTATCTTCAGCGGTCGAGAAGACTTCACTGTGCCGGGTCGGTATAGTCGTATTGCGCTCGATTATTTTGGTCATCACACCACCCAGGGTTTCCACACCTAAAGACAGCGGGGTGACGTCAAGCAGGACCACGTCGTCCATTTCTCCACCCAGCACTCCGGCCTGGATAGCCGCTCCTACAGCAACAACCTCATCGGGGTTGACGCTCTGGTTCGGGTCCTTGCCGATCATGTCCTTGACCAGCTTCTGCACAGCCGGGATACGGGTTGATCCCCCGACCAGGATAACTTCGTCGATATCTTTTTCGCTTAACTTGGCGTCATTCAAGGCATCCTGGATCGGCTGGCGGCAGCGTTCGACCAGGTGATGGGTCAGATCCTCAAACTTGGCCCTGGTCAGCTTGGTGTCAAGGTGCTTCGGTCCGCCGGCATCAGCGGTGATGAAAGGCACGCTGATCTGAGTCTCCATGGTCGAAGACAGCTCGATCTTGGCCTTTTCAGAAGCCTCGATCAACCTCTGCAGGGCCTGCCTGTCTTCGCGCAAATCGATACCCTGGTCTTTTTTGAACTCATCGGCCAGGTGATCGACGATTACCTTGTCAAAGTTGTCTCCACCCAGGTGAGTGTCGCCGTGAGAGGCCTTGACTTCAAAAACTCCTTCGCCGACTTCCAGGATCGATACGTCAAAGGTTCCGCCACCCAGGTCAAATACCAGGATGGTCTCGTTTGATTTTTTATCCAGCCCGTAGGCCATCGATGCCGCTGTCGGCTCGTTAATGATCCGCTGCACATTTAAACCGGCAATCTTTCCGGCGTCCTTGGTAGCCTGGCGCTGGGCGTCATTGAAATAAGCCGGCACCGTGATTACAGCGTCGGTTATTTTTTCGCCCAGGTAGGCTGATGCGTCATCAACCAGTTTACGCAAAACCATGGCTGATATTTCTTCCGGTGCGAACTCTTTGTCGTCGATCTTAAACCGCACGGCGTTATTGGGGCCGGCAACTACCTGGTAGGGCACATTTTTGCGTTCCGCTTCAACTTCATCATACTTGCGTCCGATAAAACGTTTGACCGAAAAGAGGGTCCTTTCGGGGTTAAGGGCGGCCTGTCTCCGGGCCACCTGCCCGATTAACCTCTCTCCGGAGTCCTTCTTAAAAGCAACAACCGACGGAGTGGTTCTCGAACCTTCCGCGTTGTTAATTATATCTGCTTTGCCGCCTTGCACGGCTGCTACAGCAGAAAATGTTGTTCCAAGGTCAATACCTATCGCTTTACCCATAATTTAACACCTCATTTCCTTTCCATATTATTATTAAATGGATTTAGCGATCTTGCGCAGCCTCTATTCAGGGAGGCTTTCATCCATGATTCCATCGTTTGCCACCTTGACCCAGATACAATCTGTGGCATGTCCGGCCAACTCTTCCTTGATCTTGTTATGGATTTCCTCGATGTCTTTCTTGGTCTTGTTAAAAATATCGTTGCACCCTTCATCGAGGTTCAGATCGATACCTTCCTGGGCCAGTCTGCTTACTTCTTTCAGGTGCTTGTAAATCTCGGCGTACTTTTCCCTGGTGGCCAGGGAATCACGCATCATTTCTGCTTCTTCTTCATCGAGCAGTTCAAACTTTTCCTTCGGTGCTCCACACTTGGGGCACACATCAGGGGGCTCCTCGCCTTCGTGCAGGTAACCGCATACTGTACAACGCCACATTTTCATACTTCTTATCCCCTTTCGGTTTTGGTTATTTTATGCGAATACTTTCGCTTTCCAACATGATTTTTTAGACAGCGACACAGAGCTTTAACCTTTCGCCCCTCGAGGCGTGGGCCAGTTCCCGGTCAAAAGTGAGAATCATCAATTCGGGGAACTCTTTCTGCAGGGTTTTAGCCGTGGCCAGGTGCCATAAACTTCCCCCCCTCAGCGGCCATCTGCGGGCCAGCTCCCGGAGCGACATGGTATCGGGAACGATATTGAGCCTGCTCCAGGGGCCGTATTCAAGCATATCGAAGAGCGAGTCGGTCATCAGGTCCGGCAGCAGCTGTTCCCTCTGGATCCTGCTGATTACGGTAAAAACTTCAGCTATTGTCAGCGTTGTCAGGAGGTGAACGCCTCTTTGCCGGGCTTTTTCCAGTGCTATATCGCTGTACCTGTCTTTAAACAGGTAGGAAAGCAGGGCTGAAGAATCCCAGTAAATAACAGCCAGCTGCTCATTCATCTTTTCTTTCCTCCCGCATATAGCGCTGAGCATTCTCCCGGGGCAGTTCGATGGGAGTGGAATCAATGTTTTTCTTTTCCGGGCTCGATTCTATCAGCCCGCAGCTCTCATAGTTTTTAATCCGCTCTTCCAGGGATAATGTCTGCCCCTGGGCCGGAACCAGCCTGGCCACCGGAGTGCCCCGGTCGGTGATGACGATTTCCATCCCGTCGCGAACATCCCTGATCAACTTGCTTAAATTAATCCTTGCTTCCCTGATACCGATGTAGTTCTTTTTCATAACAATCACGCCCTAATGTAGTCACTGTTACTACATTGATTATAGGGGTCTTAAGTCGGCTTGTCAATAGTTTTTGTGTACACTGTTACTACAAACACCTCTTTTTTTTGAACCTCCAGCCAGGCCCGGGCAGCAGGGAAGGATTCAAGCAGGCGCTGTCGAATAAAATAAAACAGTAGTCAGAATTAAAGGGCTGCTCGATCAGGCTTTAATTATTTATAAAACTTTGAATTCATAATCTGTTTGGAAAGGAGTATAACAGGCATTGTTAACACTGGAAAACATAAACTTTGAATTGGAAGTAGAGGAACGGAAAGTCCCTATTTTACATGATGTCAATATCAACTTCGAAGCAGGCAAAATGTATGCCCTGACCGGGCCCAACGGCAGCGGAAAATCATCGGTGGCCCGGGTGGCCATGGGTATTTACAGGCAGACCGCCGGTCGGGTTCTTTACAACGGGGAAGATATCAGCTCCCTCGGCATTTCCGAACGGGCCCGCCGGGGGATCGGCTATGCTTTTCAGCACCCGCCTCGCTTTAAGGGGATGCCGGTTAAAGATATGCTCGAACTGGCCTTCAAGCATTCAGACGGTTATAACTGCCAGGTTCTGCGGGACATCGGCCTCTGTCCCGACGATTACCTGGAACGCACCCTCGACAACAGCCTCTCCGGAGGAGAGATCAAACGGATCGAAATTGCCACCCTGCTTGCTCAAAATCCCAGGGTGCGCATTTTTGACGAACCGGAAGCCGGGATCGACCTGTGGAGCTTCGAACAGCTGATCGATGTCATCGGCAACAGCCACCGCGAAGACACCATTACTGTTGTTATTTCGCACCAGGAAAAGATCCTCAATATGGTTGATGAAATAATCCTGGTCAGAGACGGGACCGTGAGTATGCGGGGAAGCCGCGACGAAATTTGGCCTCAAATCAAGGAGAGCGCCGAGTGTGGATGCCGGAAGAGCTGCCGATTGGAGGAAAAAATCTATGCTGACTGCCCTCGATAAAAAACTGCTGCAAGAAGTCGCCGATCTGCACGGCGAACCGCCGGGAGCCTTTAATATCAGGAAGGACGGCCAGGGCATTGAACGCCGCTCCCTGGAAGGAATAGAAATCAACCCGAAGAAGGACCAACCCGGTATTGATGTCATTGTTTCTCCGGGCAAAGAAGGGACGGTTCATATCCCGGTGATCATGACCGAAACCGATCTTTCCGACCTGGTCTACAACAAGATCGATATCGGCGAAGATGCCAACATTACCCTGGTAGCCGGCTGCGGTATTCATAACCCCGGCTCCGGCAATGCCCAGCATGATGGCATACATGAAATATATGTCCGTAAAGGGGCGCGCCTGGTCTATACAGAGAAGCATTTTGGTGAAGGCGAACAGGGCGGCAAGAGGGTCCTTAACCCCAAGACGGTTCTTTACGTTGAAGAAGGGGCTTATGCCGAACTGGAGCTGGTCCAGATCCGGGGAGTCGATCAGACTTCCCGTGTTACGGAGGCTGAAGTTAAGGCGGGCGGTCGCCTGGTCATGTATGAGCGTCTTCTCACCGATGGAGAACAAAAGGCCGATTCAGACGTCCTGGTCAAGCTGATGGGCGAGGATAGCACGGCCCGCATTATCTCCCGGTCGGTGGCCCAGGGCAATTCCAGCCAGAAATTTTTCCCGCGCCTCCTGGCCTACGGGCCCGGGCGCGGCCACGTAGAGTGCGATTCCATTATTATGGACCGGGCCACGGTCCGCTCGGTGCCCGAAATATGGGCCGAGAACTCTGATGCGGAACTGGTTCACGAAGCGGCCATAGGCAAAATTGCCGGCGAACAGCTGATCAAACTGATGTCCCTGGGCCTGACCGAAGAAGAGGCCGAAGAGGCAATCATCAGCGGATTTCTTAAATAAGGTAACCCGGGGGGGCTGTTATTGGGCATCATTACCATCTCCCGTGAATTTGGCAGCGGGGGCGAGTCTGTCGCCCGTTTTGTGGCTGAAAAAACAGGGTTTCTCCTGGTTAACAAAGACACGATTGTAGCCGGCTTGGCCGAGCACGGTATTGAAGTGCCGGCTCCGGAGAAGGAGGCCCTGGGGGCCGAAAATGAAGAAAATAATGGCCGGGAACGCCGCTACATTGAAGCGATGCACGATTTTATATACGACCTGGCCATCCGCAATAACCTGGTTATCCTGGGCCGGGGAGGATCGATCCTGTTCCGCGATTACCCGCCGGCGCTGCATGTCAGGGTCATTGCCCAGTTTACCGAACGAGTTCGGCGGGTTATGAAAGCTTACAGCCTGGCCCCGGAAACGGCGGTGAAACTGGTCAAGGAGAAGGACCGGGAAAAGAACCTGTATTACCGTCAGGTGTTCAATGCCAACTGGAACAACCTGCGCCTCTATGACCTGGTGTTGAACACAGAAAAAGTAGGCCTTGAAGATGCCGCGGATTTGATTATTGCCGCCTACCGGATCCATGCCGAGCCGCGCGAGGTTAAAGACGGGCCGCCTCCCGGGGAGATGGAAGAGAGGGTTTTCACCCCGCCGGCCGAGGCGGAAGCGGATCAGTTCATGCACCCGAGCGAAGAAGAATTTGCCCATATGCTTGACTTTTACCGGATCCGCTGGCAGTATGAGCCGAGAACATTTTTCCTGGAATGGGATAGTGAGGGGAATGTAGTCGAAGCTTTTTCCCCCGATTTTTACCTGCCCGACCAGGACCTGTTCATCGAGCTTACCACCCAGAAACCCCGCCAGGCCTGGAAGAAGAACCGCAAGATCAGGCGTATGAAGGAACTTTACCCGGATATCAATGTCCGCCTCATTGACAAAAGGGGTTTTGAAAGCCTGCTCAAGAAGCACAGCATCGATCAGGATCAAGGAGAAGAGGAAGACAGTTGAGTGATAAGAAACCTTACGGAGACGATCAATTAAAAATACTGTTTACCCGGGAGCAGATTGAAGAAAAAATAAAGGGGCTGGGCAGGAAAATCTCTGCTGATTATGCCGGCCTCGACCTGGTTCTGGTCGGGGTGCTCCGGGGCAGCATCTACTTTCTGGTCGATTTGACCCGCAGTATGCACATTCCCTTCGCTATCGATTTTATCAGTATTTCTCATTACAGCGAGCAGACTGACTCTACCGGGGTGGTGCGCATTACCAAGGACCTGGACCTGAGTATTACCGGCCGCCATGTTCTGGTGGTCGAAGATATTGTTGACACCGGTTTAAGTCTGGGTTATTTGTTGCGCAACCTTAAATCGAGGGACCCGGCCAGCCTTAAGATTTGCACCCTGGTCAACGTGGAAGCGCGCCGGATAATGGAAGTGCCCGTGGACTACAAGGGTTTTGATGTTCCCAATGTTTTTGTTGTCGGATACGGACTTGATTATAACGAAAAGTATCGCAACCTGCAGTTCATAGCCCAGTTTGACCGCCCCTGAGGATCGCTGAGCCAAATTGAAAAATAGTATCGATCTTTCCAACCGGCTGGTGGAAGTTGCAAAGGGCGGTTCTTATTCAGAGGAAAAGTACATATAAAAACCAGGTTCCAACAGACCTGCGGTTTTCCTGCAGAATCTCTATCCCCGGCCTTCTCCAGCCGTTTCCATTACCCCTACAGGCAATTTCTTGCGGCCTCCGGCCAGTTCTTTTCGATTCTGCGCTGCGGTTTTCCGATGCTTCCCGGTAAAGTTTGGTATGACCCTTTCTTTACCTTTCAGCTACCGTTCCTTTCAGCTGCCCGATTTTTTTGGACATTTCCGGTTTTTCAATCCAGGCTTTCGCCCTTTTTGTCAACCGGTTTATCCCTTCCAACCGGACCTGGTTCACCTTTCAGTCTCTCGGAACCTGGTAAAAGTATAATAGCATGGGCCGGGATTCCTGTCAATACCTTTTTGCTATTTTTTTAATATTTTTTTTAAAAAAATTATTGGCTTATTTTTCCTGCCGGTAAATTTACGGCCCCGGGTTTAAAGGAAATCCTGACATAAATAGCTAATATGTAAATACCGGTCTTTTACCGATCGTTGCCTTGGTTTTAAAGATTACAGGAGAGTATCCGGCGATGAAAAAAGATGAACGAGAAAATCTTATAAAAAGTAACAACAGGCTTGACGGTTACGGGGAAGATGGCCGTAACCGGGGGACCGTAGCCGCCGTGCGCGGCAGTGTGGTCGACACTTATTTTCCTGGCGCTCTGCCTCCGCTCTACAACCGCCTCAATGCCGGTCCGGAAGGCAGGGTTGTCATCGAGGTGGTCTCCCATCACAGCGGGGGCATTGCCCGCGGCATTGCCCTTTCCCCGACCGGGGGCCTGCGGAGGGGCGATCCGGTAACCGATACCGGGGCCATGATCGAAGTCCCCGTGGGTAAGCAGGTCCTGGGACGCATGTTTAATGTTTTTGGCGGCACAATTGATGAAAAAGAACCTTTGAAAGAACCTGAGAAACGGGGCATACACCGGCCTCCGGCCCCCATCTCGCGGCGGGTTACCAGGGCGGAAATTTTTGAAACCGGGATCAAGGCCATCGACCTTCTTACTCCCCTGGAAAGGGGAGGCAAAGCCGGACTGTTTGGCGGGGCCGGTGTGGGCAAAACGGTCCTGATCACCGAATTGATCAATAATACCGTGGGCAAATATGAAGGAGTGAGCATCTTTTGCGGCATCGGGGAACGCTCCCGTGAGGCCGAAGAACTGTACCGGGATATCCAGGAAGCGGGGGTGCTTGATAACACGGTCATGATCTTCGGCCAGATGAACGAACCGCCGGGCGCCCGGTACCTGGTCGGCCATTCGGCCCTGACCATGGCCGAATACTTCCGCGACGACGCCAGGCAGGATGTCCTGCTCCTGATCGACAACATTTTCCGCTTTGTCCAGGCCGGCTCTGAAGTGTCGGGTTTGCTAGGCAAGATGCCCTCCCGGGTCGGCTACCAGCCCCCCCTCTCCACTGAAATTGCCGAACTGCAGGAACGGATTTCCAATACTGCGACCGGGGCCATTACTTCGATCCAGGCTGTCTACGTGCCGGCCGACGATTTCACCGATCCTTCGGCCACCCATACTTTTGCCCATTTGTCGGCATCGATCATTCTTTCCCGCAAGCGGGCCAGCGAAGGTCTCTACCCGGCGGTCGATCCTCTCCAGTCCTGGTCCAAGATGCTTACCCCGCTTGTCGTCGGAGAAAGGCATTACCTGGTGGCCCAGGAAGTGCGGCGGACCCTGGCCGAGTATGAGGAACTAAAAGATATCATCGCCATGCTCGGGCTGGAGGAACTGTCCCAGGAAGACCGGCGGGTGGTCAACCGGGCCCGGCGTCTGGAACGTTTTCTGACCCAGCCCTTTGTAACCACCGAGCAGTTTACCGGCTACAAGGGCAAAGTAGTAGACCTGGATGATGCCCTGGACGGATGCGAGCGGATCTTGAATGATGAGTTTGCCGAACGCAGTGAATCCGCTCTTTACATGCTCGGTAAAGTTGACGATATTAAACCCGGAGCGGGGAGGGCTGGCGATTGAACTTGAAAGTGCTGCTCCCCTCAGAAGTGCTCTTAGATGAAAAGGTGGAAAAAGTCACCGCAGAGGCGGAAAACGGCTTTTTCACCATGCTGCCCCGGCATGTTGATTTTGTGGCGGCCCTGGGCCCCGGCATCTTTTCTTACCTGACTCCGGCCGGGGAAGAGCGTTACCTGGCTATCGATGAAGGGGTTATGGTCAAGCAGGGCGATCAGGTTTATGTTTCTGCTGCCCGGGCTGTTCCCGGTGAGGATCTGGCTTACCTCCAGGAAAAAGTTGAACAGGAATTGAAAGTGCTCGGCGAAAGCGAAAAAAAAGCGCGCACCGTTATGTCCCGGCTTGAGGCCGATACCCTGCGCCGCTTTACCCGTTTGGGAGGAGAGCGCTGATGAACAAGAACAACCGGAACGGGGATCAAGAAAAACTGCCGGGCAGGGTGGGCAAAAAAGCAAAGCGGCGGATCAAGGCCCGGCAGAACAAAGACAAAAGCGTCTGGTTTGGACTGGGTATGTTCGGCATGGTCGGCTGGACCGTTGCCGCCACCACCCTGATCGGGGTGGCCCTGGGGATGTGGATCGACCGCACCTGGCCCGGCCCCTATTCCTGGACCCTGACCCTGCTTTTTATTGGCCTGATTGTCGGCTGCCTCAATGCCTGGTACTGGGTCAGCCGGGAAAGCCGCCCCGAAAATGATGAAGAAGAGTGACCCGGATATATTTTACAGGGGAGTAGAGGGCAGGATAAAAAGACATTGCGCTTGCTTTAAACAGGGCTAAAGGGGGCTTTTCAAGCGGTGACCTGGATTTATTTGCTGATGGCTGTGCCGGCCGGTTTTGCGCTGGGGATCTTGTTTTTCGGCGGTTTGTGGTGGACCGTCCAGAAAGTTGCCGCCGGCAGCAGGCCCGCCCCGCTTTTGATCGCCAGCTTCCTGGTTCGCTCAGCCGTCCTTTTGGCCGGATTCTACTTGATCATGATTGCCGGCTGGCAGTACCTGCCACCGGCCCTGATCGGTTTTTTGGCGGCCCGGATCATCTTAATCTCTAGACTCGGGCCGGTAAAACAGCTTAACAGGCCTGATGGCCGGAACAGGCCGCAAATATAAAGGAGGTTCAAAGGCAGTTGACTATCAATCCCGATGAAATAATCCTTTTTGAGTGGGGCTGGTTTAAGATCAACTCGACCATTGCTTTTACCTGGCTGGTCATTTTTCTTTTAACCTTCGGGTCCTGGCTGGTGACCAGGCGCCTTTCCAGCGCAGGCAAACTTTCCCGCTGGCAAAATTTGCTCGAGGTCCTGGTAAACGGGATCAAGGTTCAGATCCGGGAAGTGAGCCGCCAGGAACCGGGCCCCTACCTGCCTTTCGTGGGGACCCTGTTCATATTCATTGCCACAGCCAACGTCCTGGCCATTGTCCCCGGTTACGTGCCGCCCACCGGCTCACTGTCGACCACCGCCGCCCTGGCCATCTGTGTTTTTATCGCCGTCCCCGTTTTCGGCATTGCCAGCCAGGGAGTGCTCAGTTACCTGAAGCAGTACCTGCAGCCCACTTTTTTCATGCTGCCCTTCAACCTGATTGGAGAGCTGAGCCGGACCCTGGCCCTGGCCGTCCGCCTTTACGGCAACATGATGAGCGGCACCATTATCGTTGCCATTCTGCTTACCATCACCCCGCTTGTTTTCCCGGTAATCATGCAGGCCCTGGGCCTGCTTACCGGCCTGATCCAGGCCTATATATTTGCCATACTGGCCATGGTTTACATAGCCTCGGCCAGCAGGGCGCACGAGGAAATAGCGAAAAAAGGAGAGGAATAGCATGGATTCATTAGCTTTAGTAGGTATGATTTCCATTGTCACGGCCGGGCTGACCATTGCCTTCGGTTCGATCGGGCCGGCCCTGGGCCAGGGGCGCGCCGTTTCGCAGGCGCTCAGCTCCATCGCCCAGCAGCCCGATGAGGCCAATACTATAACCCGGACCCTGTTTGTCGGCCTGGCCATGATCGAATCAACGGCGATTTACTGTTTTGTTGTAACCATGATTTTAATTTTTGCCAACCCCTTCTGGAACTATTTCCTCCCCTAACGGGGCGGCCGGACTGGCCGGGGGCAAAAGAAGCCTGAGTGACGAGGAGAAGGCCTATGATTATTGACTGGTATACCGTAATTTTTCAGATCATCAATTTCATGATCCTGGTCTTTTTATTGCGGCGCTTCCTTTACGGCCCGGTGATCCGGGCTATGGACGAGCGGGAGCAGAAGATCGTGCAGCGTGAAGAAGATGCGGCGGAAAAGAAAGATGAAGCCGAACAGGAGGCCCGCAGTTACCGTCGCAAAACAGAAGAACTGGCCGAACGGGAAAAAGAAATGTTTGAAAAGGCCCGGGCTGAGGCGGAAAAGGAAAAGAGAGAACTGCTGGATCAGGCCCGGGAAGAAGTTGATGAAAGCAGGCGGCGCTGGAAAGATTCCTTTGAGCGCGAAAAGAAAACCTTTATTGCCGAATTGCGCCGCCGGATCGGCCGCCAGGCCCTGGTTGTGGCCCGCCGCTGCCTGCAGGATTTAGCCGATGCCCGCCTGGAAGAGCTGACCTGGAACCTCTTTTTAAAGAAACTGGCTAACCTGCCCGATCAAGAGCTTGCTGAACTTAAAAAGGCCCTCCAGGCGGAAGGAAACAATATTACCATCCGTTCGGCTTTTCAAGCCGGTTCAGGACAGGTAGAAGAACTCAAAAAAAACCTGGGCGAACTGGTTTCTGTCCCACAAGGCGAACTGAACCTGCAGACAGCCACCGATCCGGGCCTGATCTGCGGACTGGAGCTCGATGCCGGCGGTTACAGGGTGGCCTGGAATATAGACAGCTACCTGGAAGACTTAGAAGAACAGGTCTTACAAGAACTCGAGCAGGATATTTCTGGGGGAGAAGAAAGCCAGGCAGAGGAGGTGTCCGGGGATGGCCAACCGGAAGCCTGAGCGAAGCTCTCTGATCGATTCTCTCCTCGGCGCCGTGGACAGCGCCGAGAAGGCTTTTGATCAGGCCCTTGAGGACAGAACTTCCACTCCCAGAGTAGAAGAAACCGGCGCCGTCATTTCCACCGGCAGCGGCATTGCCCGTGTATCCGGACTCGAAGGGGTGCGTGCCGATGAGCTGGTTGAGTTTTCAGGCGGCATTACCGGTATTGCCTTTAACCTCGATCCGGGCCAGGTGGGAGTGATTATGCTCGGTTCTTCCGAGAAAGTGGTTTCCGGTGACCGGGTCCGCCGCACCGGTCGCGTGGTCGACATACCGGTTGGCGAAGGCCTGCTCGGGCGGGTAATCGATGCTTCGGCCCGGCCCCTGGACAACCGGGGCCCGCTCAGTTTCAAGGAGAGGAGGCCCATAGAACGGGAAGCGCCGCCGATCATGGCCCGTTCGCCTGTAACAGAACCCCTCCAAACCGGCCTCAAGGTGGTTGATGCCCTGATTCCCGTCGGGAGGGGCCAGCGGGAGTTGATCCTGGGCGACCGCCAGATCGGGAAAACAGCCATCGCCCTGGACACCATTATTAACCAGGCCGATAAAGATGTGATCTGCATTTACTGCGCCATCGGTCAACAGGGTGCCGACGTGGCCAAGTTTATCGCCCAGCTGCGCGACTACGGGGCCATGGCCTACTCGACAGTGGTCGTCGCCTCCGGAGACGGCCCGCCGGGCCTGCGTTTTATCGCCCCTTTTGCGGCCACCACCGTTGCCGAGTATTTCATGGAACAGGGCCATGACGTTCTTATTGTTTACGACGATCTCACCCTGCATGCCCGGGCCTACCGGGAGCTTTCCCTGCTTTTGGAACGTCCCCCGGGCCGTGAAGCCTATCCGGGCGATATTTTCTATCTGCATTCCCGGCTGCTGGAACGCTCCACGCACCTCCGCGAGGAATACGGCGGGGGTTCGTTGACTGCCCTGCCTGTCATCGAGACCCAGGCCCAAAACATATCGGCTTACATTCCCACCAACCTGATTTCGATTACCGACGGACAGATCTATCTTTCTCCCGACCTGTTTCAACGTAACCACCTGCCGGCCATCGATGTGGGCAAGTCGGTTTCCAGGGTGGGCGGAAAAACCCAGCTTCCGGCCTACCGTTCCGTGACCGGCGACCTGCGCCTTTCTTATGCCCAGTTCGAAGAGCTGGAAATGTTTGCCCGTTTTGGGACCCGTTTGGATGACCAGACCCGCCAGACTATCGAGCGCGGTCGCCGGGTACGCAAGGTCCTGAACCAGCCGGAGCTGCTGCCCCTGCCGATACCGGAACAGATTGCCGCCCTCCTGGCCGTCACCGAAGGTTTATATGATCAAATGGCGGTAGAGAAGATCCCGGCGGCGGAAAAAAAGATCCGGGAAGCGGTTACGGCAAACCTGCCCGAAATCTGCAGCAGGATCGAGGCGGGCGAACTGCTTTCTGATCAAGACCGGGAGGCTATTTTAAGTACGGCCCGGGAAGCTTTAGACCTGCCGGGCGATGATGAGGCAGGATCGGAAAGCCCTTCCGGCCGGGGCGGCGGCGATCTTGAAACTGATTCGATTGATGAAGATCAGAACCGGGAAGATTAAACGGGATCAGTTAATAAAGCCCAAATACTCCCGGTAACCGCTAAAGAAAAACCTGTTCAGGCCAAACGTTTTGCCGGTCCGGATATACCGAACCGGGCCCGGACTCTCCTGGACTTATATTAATATTATAGAAAGGGCTGTTGCTGTTGAGTTCAACCCTGGAAACTTTGCAAAAACAGATAGCCAGCGGAGAAGAT
Source organism: Syntrophomonadaceae bacterium (assembly GCA_003553895.1). Taxonomy (GTDB): domain Bacteria; phylum Bacillota; class Dethiobacteria; order DTU022; family DTU022; genus B1SED10-74M. The sequence goes on from PWFM01000013.1 coordinate 20,748, forward strand.
CTCTCTTCTATAGTCAGGACCATGAAAGCTTTAGCCGCCACCAGTGTGCGCCAGTACGAAAAGGCGGCCGAATCTTTAGATGACTATTACCACACCGTGGAACTGGGGCTATCCGTGGCCCTTGCTTCGCCTTCTGAATCCATAACCCCCAACCCACCCGGGCTGCGGGGAGCGGTGCTGATGCTGGTATTCGGATCCGATCACGGCCTGGCCGGGCACTTTAACGAGCAGATTGTTTCTCATGCTCTTGAAAGTGAAGGTCCGGAACAATGGGGCGGCATCTCCCGGGAAGCCCGGATCTTTATAGGTATCGGCGAACAGGCCATCAGCAGGCTCGGCGCCTCCGCAGTCGATATGCCGGAGCGATTTAATATGCCCACTTCGATCAGCGCCATCACTCCCTTTATCCAGGTTTTGCTTGAAACGATCGATCGCCGGCGCACGCAGGAAGGCCTGGAGCGGGTCCTTCTTTTCTATAACCGCCCCCTGGCCGGCGGTTTCAGCCCTGAGTCCGAGATCCTGCTCCCGGTGGACTTAGAAAAACTGCGCCGGGCCGGGCTCACCTGGCAGTCCCGTTCCCTGCCCACTTACACCATGGCCCCGGATCAACTGCTGTCGGCGTTGCTGCGCCAGTACTTTTTTGTCTCCCTTTACCGGGCCTGCGCCCTGTCCCTGGCTGCCGAAAACACCAGCCGACTGGCGGCCATGCAGGCGGCCGAGAAAAATATTAATGAACGCCTGGATCAACTGAAAACACTTTTCCAGCAGGAGCGCCAGGCCGCGATCACAGAAGAGCTTTTAGATATAATCTCCGGTTTTAAGGCCGTCAGGAGCACCCTTGAATAATACCGCGCTGCCTTTTATCAACCTGCGGCAGCTAAACCGCTTCCTACAAGCAGGGAAAACCATTTTTTTAGAGAATTAGTTTCCATGATGATATTAAAGATCAAGCTGCTGTCCCCCTATACCAGGTCGGGCCGTACTGAAGATCATGTCCTGGAACTAAAAGCCAGCACCATCAGCGTGCGCGATCTGGCTCTTTACCTGTCCAGCGAGTGGAAAGACAGGCTTAAGCACAGCTTGCTGGATGACGATAAGCTGGTTAACGCCGAATTTGCTGTAAACGATAGGATTGTTTCCCTCGAGCACCAGGTTAAAGACGGGGACCGGATCACGGTTATCCCCTACGTAGGTGGGGGCTGATCTTTCTGGTTGCCGGGTTCTTTTTAAAATAAATGGTGCTTGTTGCTTCAGCAGTGACTGTCATCAGGAGGTGTTTTTTTGTCTGGAGCTGAAGAACTGGAAAGAAAATATGTGCTGCGCTCCTGGGCGGTCCAGGGCAGCATGCCCTACGATGAGATTGTCGGCGGGAAGGGTTGCTGGTTCTGGGACAATAAAGGAAAAAAATATCTCGATTTTTCTGCCCAGTGGGTAAATACCAACATTGGCCATCAGCACCCCCGGGTTATTGAGGCTATTAAGGAACAGGCCGAAAAGCTTTGTTTTATCGCTCCCAACTTCGGCCATGAAACCAGGGGCCGTCTGGCCGAGCAAATTGTCAGGCACACCCCGGGTGATCTGAATAAAGTATTTTTCACCCTCGGCGGGGGAGAATCGAACGACAATGCTTTAAACCTGGTCCGCCAGGTTACCGGACGCTACAAGGTCATGTCCCGTTACCGTTCTTACCACGGAACAACCCTGGGCGGCCTGAGCCTGAGCGGCGAGCCGCGCCGCCTGCCGGCTGAACCGCTGATCCCGGGTGTGATCCGTATTTTCGATCCCTACTGCTACCGCTGCAGCTTCGGGAAGTCCTATCCCGGCTGCTCAATTGAGTGTGCCGAGCATATCCGCGAGGTCATGCTATATGAGGGGCCGGAATCGATTGCTGCCGTATTCCTGGAACCGGTGACCGGCACCAACGGCGTTTTCGTGCCGCCTGCGGAATACCTGCCCCGGGTTAGAGAAATTTGCGACGAATTTGGCGTTCTGCTGGTGGCGGACGAAGTAATGTCCGGCTGGGGCAGGACCGGTAAATGGTTCGGGGTGGACAACTGGGACGTGGTTCCCGATGTAATAACCACGGCCAAGGGCGTAACCCAGGGTTACGTGCCCCTCGGGGTGATCATGGTCAACCAGAAAATAGCCGATTACTATGACGACAAGATGTTCTGGTGCGGTCTTACTTACAGCGGTCATCCATTGGCCTGTGCCGCCGGCATTGCCACCCTGAAAGTTTACGAAGAAGAGAATATTATAGAAAATTCGGCCCGCATGGGCGAAAAATTGCAAACCCGGCTTGAAAAGATTAAGGATGATCATCCGGCGGTGGGCGATGTCCGCTCGATCGGCCTCTTTTCCGCCGTTGAGCTGGTCAGGGACCGGGAAACGAAAGAGCCGCTTGCGCCCTGGAACGGCCCCGATCCGGGAATTATGGCCCGGATCAACAGGTGCCTGCGGGACAAGGGTGTTTACGTCTATATCCGCTGGAATTACCTGTTTGTTGCCCCGCCCCTGGCCATTAATGAAGAAGAATTAAATTTCGGCCTGGATGCCCTCGACCGGTGCCTGGAGTTGGCCGATCAAGAACTATAGTTTGCAGGAGATACAGGCAAGATTGTATTAGGCCGGTTGCTTCCCACCTGTTTGTTCAGCTTCTCTGAATAGTCTTTCGACCCAGTTCACTACGAGAAAATATAAAACTCATGATCTGAATCCCCATATTTTTAACCCGAGCTCTAAGAATTCAAAACTTGAACTTATTTGCCCTGTAGAGTTTCGCCGGTTTTATAGTTGGCAGACATACTACTGCTTAAAATAGAACAACATAGCAATATTATTACTAATATTTCACCCAATCGTCTTATAAGCAGTCCAATATTTTTTACAAGCAGGAAAAATCTTATTGACAAAGAAAAATATATTATTTCGCTTAGGAGGGCCGAGAGATGGAGGCCGGACATGATAAGCAACGACTGCTAATCGAAAACCTTCCTTGTGCTTTTTCCTACCACCGGATTATTACAGATGACAGTGGCGAGCCGGTGGACTATGTTTTCCTGGAAGTTAACGCTGCTTTTGAAGAAATGACCGGTCTAAACCGTGAATTAATCCTTGGCCGAAAAGTAACTGAAGTTTTACCCGGGATTAAGAAGGACGAATTTGACTGGATCGGAATTTACGGTAAAGTAGCCCTGGAAGGTAGAGATCTAAACTTTGAACGTTATTTCGAACCGCTTAAACGCTGGTATGATGTGCAGGCCTACAGTGATGAACCGGGTTACTTCATCACGGTTTTTAGCGAAATCACTGCAAGGAAACAAGAAGCTGCTTCATTGCATGAGCTGCATAAGCTAACAGAAAAAATGCTTGCCGCTGATCCAACCGGTTTTAACTACCAGGAAATAGCTGAGACCCTGCAGTACCTTTCCGGAGCAAAGTTTACAGCAGTTAACACTTACGAAGAGGATCGAACTATAAGTGTCACCCGGGCTATTGCCGGAATGAGCGAATTAATTGATAAAGCTTCTAAAGTGCTTGGCTTTAGCATTGCCGGCCGATCCTGGGAGATTATGCCAGAACGGTTGCGTAAAATTAAAGGCGGCAAACTGGTCCGCTTTAGCAGCCTTTATGAAACAGCAATGGGTTCGCTAAACCAAACCACATCATCCCTGCTTCATAAACTGGCGGGAATCGGGGATATTTATGTAATCGAGCTGGTTCCTGGTGGACAGGAAACCCTGGGCGATATTATCTTTTTTATGCCAAAAAATCAAGTTATTGAAAACCGTGAGGCCATTGAACTTTACGCCGGCCAGCTCGCATCACTACTGGGCAGATTTAAGAGTGATATTGCCTTGCGGCAAAAAAGCGAAGAGCTGGATCGTTATTTCAACAACAGCCTTGATCTGTTATGCATCGCCAATACAGATGGCGAATTTGTCCGGGTTAATAAGCGCTGGCAGGAGATCCTGGGCTATACTGCTGCAGAACTGGAGGGGCGCTCTTTTTTAGACTTTGTTCACCCCGATGATATGGCTGCCACCCTGAAAGCTATGGGGGACCTTGATGCCCAAATTGAGGTTGCCAGTTTTAAAAACCGCTACTTGTGCAGCGACGGGAGTTACCGCTGGATTGAGTGGCGATCAAAACCACAGGGCAAGCTTATTTATGCCGTTGCCCGCGATATAACTGAAACCGTACAAACAGAAGAAGAACTTAAAATACAAAGAGAGCGTCTTTCTAATATTGTTGAAGGCGCTAATGTGGCTACCTGGGAATGGAATGTTCAAACCGGTAAACATATAATTAACGACAAATGGGCTGAAATGATCGGCTATAAGCTAGAAGATATATATAAAGGATCCATTGCGATCTGTCATGAGTTTACACACCCCGTGGATTTAGAAATAAGCAATCAAGAAATGGAGAAACATTTTAGAGGTGAAATTGAATTTTACAATGTTGAATGCCGCAGGAAGCACAAAGACGGGCACTGGATCTGGGTTAATGATCGCGGCAAAGTTATTTCATGGACCAGGGATGGAAAACCGCTGTGGGTTTTTGGAACCCTTATTGATATTACCGACCGAAAAAAGGTAGAAGAGGAGCTAAAAGCCAAAGAATATCAGTATCGCAGCGTGGTTGATGATCTGACAGAAATGGTTTGCCGATTTACGCCTGAAGGGGTGCTTACTTTTGTTAATTATGCATATTGTCGTTTTATGGGCAAGGAAGAAGAAGAGCTAATAGGCAGCAACTTTTTAGCTGTCCTGCCTGATGAAGCAAGAAATAAAATCATGGAACAGCACTCCAATTTATCACCACAAAATCCGGTTGTTACATATGAACACCAGGTTGTTATGCCGAATGGGGAAATCTTCTGGCAGCAATGGGTCGATCGCGCCATATATGATGAACAGGGGGCAATTTTAGAAATGCAAGGCGTGGGACGCGATGTTACTGATCAGAAAAAAGCCGAGGCGGCATTACAGGAAAGCGAAGAGAAATACCGTAAAATTCTTGAAACTACAGCAGAAGGTTTTTACGAGGTTGATCTAAAGGGCAAGTTTGTTGCCTGCAACCGGGCGATGGCGGAAATGCTCGGCTACCGGGAAGAAGAAGTTATCGGTATGAGTTATAAGGCGCTGTGTAAAGACCCTGATGCTGTTTTCCAAGAATTCAATCAGGCCTTTACAAGGGGCAAGTCCAAGTTCAGCATAGTAATGGAAATGATCCGCAAAGACAACTCGATTGGCATAGCAGACATCTCTGTATCGCTAATCTATGATCAAGAGGGCAATATCAATGGTTTCCGCGGGATGGGCAGGGATATAACTGAAAGAGTGAAGCTGGAAGAGCATCTAAAGCATGTGAGCTTACATGACGAACTGACCGGCCTTTATAATCGCCGTTATTTTGAGAATGAGCTTTATCGTTTAGACCGCTCGCGTGAGCATCCAATAGCAATTGTTTCAGCAGATTTAGACGGTCTGAAACTTATTAACGACACTTTAGGTCACAACGTGGGCGACCGCTACCTGAAAGCCGGGGCGGAACTTTTGAAAAACACCTTGCGCGCATCAGATATTTTAGCCCGGGTAGGGGGGGATGAATTTGTTCTGCTTTTACCCCGCACCGGCCGGGAAGCAACCGAAGAATTAGTAGCAAGGATCCGCAGGCAGATCGATGAACACAATCATAGTAAAAGCGCTTTACCTTTAAGTATTTCAATTGGTTTGGCGGTTAATAAAGAGGGTAAACAGCCCCTGGAAGAAACCTATAAGCAGGCTGACGCTGCTATGTACCGCGACAAACTCGCCCGCGGCAAAAAAGCGCGCTCCGCGATAATCTCTTCCCTGCTAACATCACTTAGTAAGCGCAGCAATCTAGGGGAAGGAACAGCGACTCTGGTGCCGGAACTTTCCATTAAGCTTGCGCAGGCCGTAAACTTAGATAATAAACGCCTGGCAAATCTAAAGCTGCTATCCCGGGTTTACGACCTGGGGAAAGTAAATATGCCGGATCATATTATACACAGCAGCCTGATGAGTAAAACCGCAGAATTAAAAGAGGCTGATCGGGAAGCAATCCGCCGTCATCCGGAAGTTGGTTACCGTATCGCCTCGGCTTCTCCCGATTTAGCTGAAGTTGCTGATTTAATTTTAAAACATCATGAAAACTATGATGGTTCAGGGTATCCTCTTGGTCTGAAAGGAGAAGAGATCCCTCTTGAGTGCCGTATCCTGGCCATTGCCTCCGCCTACAGCGCTATGATCAGCCCGCGCTCTTATGCCCAAAATAGAAGCAAAAAAGAAGCAATAGCCGAACTTAAACGCTTCTCCGGCAGCCAGTTCGATCCACAACTGATCAATATTTTTACAAAGATTATTGAAGGATAACAGCAAAGATTGCAACAGCATTATCCTGCTGTTTCAGGAAACTTTTAAGCTCGGTTATGTCTGCAAAATATATAAAAGATCAAGGGTGCGGAAAGTCAGTTTTAAGTAGAGATTTTGTTTTTCATTAAATATTTTCGCCGACAGCGCAAATAGCTTTCTTTATTTACCTCTTGCTTTCCCCTGGAAAATGAGCTATAATTTAAACTGATGAAAGTAAATATGTAAAATTAACAAAAAAGGGCAGGAAAAATATTAACAGATAAGTTAACTTAACCATTCGGTTAAGTTATTATTTTGGTTAACTTAACCGATCGGTAAAGTTTGTTGCCTTCAAAATAGCCCTTAAACAAAGGGAAAAATAACAAATCACTAAAAAGAGCGGACAGCATCACCGTTAGAAAACGGTATGTCTTTAAAAAGCTGGAGCAGATCACTTTATTCATGCAGAAAAAAGAACTGCTTAGCCAAACCGGTGATCCGGTAAGCCTGGTAATCGAGCTAAGGCAGAAAATGAAAGTAGCAAACCTGACTGCAATTCCGGAATCATTTCAAACCGGCACCATCCCCTTTGATCAGGAAAAGCTTTTTTTAAAACCTGAAATTGACAAAATAGTCGAAGTAAAGTATCATGATATATAAGGAAAATGCATTTTCCATTGTCGACTAGCTTGCTAACACAATCTACCTGACCGACAAAGGCAAACCTGTCGAAAGGCAGGGACGCAAAGTCAAGGGTCTAAAGCTCTTTGGTCAAACCGGCCAGTATCTCGAGGAAAAATTCCTCGCTGCCGGGAACAAGGCCAAAAAAGCCAGGATAGCCTGACTGCCGAAGCTGGTTTATTTTTATTTCCTTCCTTTGTCGGTCCCTCTAAAAGGGGGACTATCTTTGTCTGGAAAAAAACTAAATTTTCTCCTTCCATCCTTAAGTCCGGTAGGCCGGGTTACGACTTCCTTTGACGGCCGGCACCGAAGGGTTTACCGGCTGCTGATGATCCTTCTCCTGCTTTTTTTATTCAGCACCAATGCCCACGCCGCTTTTGATGGATTAGTTGCCCGAAGTGAAGAAGGTTGTTACCATCGCTACTGTTACGAAGAGTTGCTCGACTCCTATGCCCAAACGATCATGGGCCGTTCTGACGCTCTTTATGAGGATTATTTATCCAAAACTCCGGTGGCCGTCTATACAAACGGGAATGGATATCTTGATTACAATGCCCTTTTGGACCGCTACGCAGTTGCTCTAAAAAACGGGGAAGCCTTTGACCTGGCAACTTATCTGCAGAGTGAAGAAGCTGAACCGGCCCTTATTCCAAACCGCATCATGCTGGTCAGTCTTTCTTCAGGAGCAATTAACCGCGACGAAATAGATTCGCAAGAAGCGGATCTGGAAAAAAACGACCCCGTCACTTATGAAAGCTGCGAAAATGAACCGGAAAAGGAACCAAAAAAGGAACCGGAAAAGGTATCCGAATCTGCAGAAGA
>PWFM01000182.1 GCA_003553895.1 Syntrophomonadaceae bacterium
AGCTTGAGCTCCTCGGCTAACTGGTATACTTTTTTCATGTTCTTTTCAGCAGCTTCAGCAATTTCCCAGTCAGCATGTTTTGTTGGATCTAACGGCATTTAAACAACCTCCTTGAACTTTTTATTAAATCTATCTCCCTCTACGCATAGACGCAGACAATAGATTTAATTCAACATCCGGCCGCATTTTCCTGCCAAATAGTTCAGGATTTCACATATTTTTATATCTCTCTGTATAATTTATTGCTTACCTTCCAGATCACTCACCGCCGGCACTCCGCACAGGGATCCAGCAGAAGTAATCGCCCTTTCCACGGCGCCGGAAACAACCTCTGCAGCCATCAAGCCGACCAAGTTCACATCCGCTTCAATATCTCCCCCCGAAAGGGCAAATATTGTATCTCCATCCCACATCGTGTGAACAGGCCATATGGAACGGGCCAACCCGTTATGGGCAAGCTGGCAAACCTTGCTTAAGGAAGGCCTGTTCAGACCGGCATTGGTGGCTACAACACCGAGAGTGGTATTGCCGGAAGCACCGCTGCTTCCAGTTCCAAGGATCAGGTCAATTGTTTTTTCCATGTTCCCGGTTTGCGGGTTCCGCGGTCCGGCGAGTAAACGGCCCTGCCGGTCATAGACATCACCAAAGGCATTTACCACCACCAGGGCGGCAACTATAAGCTCGCCCTTTTGCAGGGCATGTGAACCCTGCCCGGATTTAATGGCAAAATCCATACCGTGGATTTTACCCACCGTAGCGCCGCACCCGGCCCCTACCGCGCCTTCCGGCACAGGGCCGGTAGAAGCACCGCTACAGGCATCATAACCCATCTCTTTGCCGGGCCTAACCCGGCCGTCCCCAATTAGCAGATCAAAAAGCACCGCTCCCGGAACAATAGGAATCCTGAACCGGCCTACGGCAAAACCGCAGCCTTTTGCTTCCAGGTAATCCACTACGCCTGCCGCTGCATCAAGCCCGAATGCGCTCCCCCCGGCCAGGACCAGAGCCTGAACTTCTTCAACCAGCCGCCCCGGGAGGAGCAGATCGGTTTCCCTGGTTCCCGGGGCCGAACCGCGCACCTCAACGGCGGCTCTGGCTCCTTTTTCTACCAGCACCACCGTCACCCCGGTAGCTGCCCTGCTGTCGGAGGCGACCCCTACTTCAATACCCTCAATATCTGTCAAACCTGGAGCCACAACAGATCACTCCCTCATTTTGCCTGTTACTTTCAAAAAGGCAAATAAAGAGCCAGGCAGGTGCCTGGCTCTTTATGATCACATTCAATTAATGATCTTCGAATGGGTTTTCGCCCTGCTCCTGATGCTGCCTGAAAGATGCCTGCCGGTTTTCTTTTTCTGTTTCTTCTTCATTTTCCGCGCTTTCTGTTTCTTCCCCGGCAGGGGCTTCTGCTTCGTCCGCTGTTTCATCTACACCTTCAAGATCTTCGTCGTTTCCTTCAGAAACTCCAGTTGAGGATATTTTCTCATCTTCCCGCCCTTCCACTAAAAGCTCTTCATCTTCATCGCTGTCTTTCGGCAATTCCCTGCCTTCAACCAGCGCTTTAATTTCTTCAGCGTTAAGAGTCTCTTTATCAAGCAGGGCCTGGGCAATCTTTTCCAACTTGCTACGATCTTCTTCCAGGATATCCTGGGCATTCTGGTAGCAGTCGTCCATCGTTTTCCTGATTTCCTGGTCGATTGCCTTTGCTATTTCTTCGCTGTAGTCGCGATCCCGGCCCAGGTCCCGGCCCAGGAAAACCTGATCCTGCTTTCTGCCCAGGGTGATCGGCCCGAGGCTGTCACTCATCCCGTATTCCATGATCATCTGGCGCACAATCTGGGTGGCTCGCTCCAAGTCGTTTTGAGCACCGGTGCTGATGTCATTGAGAATCAGTTTTTCAGCTACCCTGCCGCCGAGCAGGGTACTGACCCGGTCCAGCAGTTCCGAGCGGGTCATGTAATAACGATCTTCTTCCGGGAACATCAGGGTATACCCTCCCGCACGGCCGCGGGGAATAATGGAAACTTTATGGACGGGATCGGTATGCGGGAGCTGGTAGCCAACCAGGGCATGACCGGCTTCATGATAGGCTACAATTTTTTTCTCAAACTCGCTGATGACCCGGCTGGTTTTCTGGGTCCCGGCCACCACCCGTTCTACAGACTCTTCCAGCTCTTTCATTCCGATTTTTTTCTTTGAAGCACGGGCTGCAAGCAGGGCCGCCTCATTAACCACGTTTTCCAGGTCGGCCCCGGTAAAACCTGGCGTCCCGCGAGCGACAATCTTGAGGTCTACCTCTTCGGAAAGGCGCTTGCTTTTGGTATGGACTTTCAGTATAGCCACCCGCCCATTGACATCGGGCAGGGTGACAGTGACCTGCCGGTCAAAACGTCCGGGCCTGAGCAGGGCCGGATCAAGAATATCGGGCCGGTTGGTTGCGGCGATGACAATGATCCCTTCATTGACATCAAACCCGTCCATCTCCACCAGGAGCTGGTTCAGAGTTTGTTCTCTTTCATCATGGCCGCCGCCAAGGCCTGCTCCTCGCTGGCGCCCTACAGCATCAATCTCGTCAATGAAAACGATACATGGCGAATCTTTCTTAGCATTTTCAAACATGTCCCTGACCCGGGAAGCACCGACTCCGACGAACATTTCCACAAAATCAGAACCGCTGATACTAAAAAACGGCACTCCTGCTTCGCCGGCTACAGCCCGTCCAAGCAGGGTTTTCCCGGTGCCCGGCGGGCCAACCAGGAGAACCCCTTTCGGGATTCTAGCCCCAAGTTCAATATATTTACGCGGATCTTTCAGGAAATCGACAATTTCAGTAAGCTCCATTCTTTCTTCATCAGCGCCGGCCACATCTTCAAAAGTAACTTTCTTTTTCTCGCTTTCCTGGAGTTTAGCCTTGCTTTTGCCGAAATTCATAACCCGGTTGCCGCCGCCCTGGGATTGCTGCATAAAGAAGAAAAATATCCCGATGATCAAAAGGAAAGGGATCATGTAGGTCAGGGCGGTCTGCCACCATTCCGGGCCGCGCTCAGGGTGGGGCGAATATGAAACATTGTGCTCCAGCAACAGCTGCGTCAGCTGGTGATCCTCAGGACGGGTTGTTTCTATTTCGGTTCCGTCAACCATTACAGCCTCTATTTCGTTACCGTGGGCAACAACTTTTTCCACTCCACCGCTCTCTATTTTTTCTACAAACTGATTGTAGCTTATTTCCTCAGGTTCGGGCCCGGTGTTAAAAGTAGTCAGTAAAATGACTACTACCAGAGCTATGACCAGATAAAATAAGATCTGTCTTACAAATGGGCTCAAAAAGTACCCTCCTCTCCACATAAGCCCTAGTAGGCTGAAATAAATTTTAACACACTGCCATGGTGTAGGCAATAAAACAGGTTATTTGTTAAAGAAATAATAGATATTGCAGACAGTTTAAGACGACTTTATTCGTTTAAAACACGCAGATCTGATAGCTGCCGGTAATCCTCGCCGTAATCAAGGCCGTAACCAATCACAAAGCGGTCCGGTATAATGAAACCGCAGTAATCCGGCTCAACATTTACCTTCCTGCGATCGGGCTTGTCAAGCAGAGTAACCACTTTTAGGGAACTCGGATGCCTGCTGCCCAGGTTTTCAACCAGGTAATTTAAGGTCAGACCAGTATCGACAATATCTTCGACAATGAGCACATCTTTGCCCTGGATACTTTGTTCCAGGTCTTTTAAAATCCGGACTACTCCCGAAGAAGCTGTAGCATCTCCATAACTCGATACAGCAATGAAGTCTATTTCCAGGGGAATGGTCAGGCAGCGGATTAAGTCACTCAGGAAAATTGCCGCTCCTTTCAGGATACCGATCAGTAAAGGCCTTTTACCCCGGTAATCTTTCGATATAACCTCCGCCATTTCAGTGACCCGTTTTTCAATCTGTCCCGCCGATAATAAAACTTCGAACTCTTCGACATTGATTTCGCCTGTACTTTGATCTGTCATTACTACCTCCACCTTCTTCTATTGTAGCAGATATTTCATTCCCTGGGCATCCTCTGCTTTATATAATCCAGCTGCAGCACCCTCCTGGTCTGTCCGGTCACCCGGTAAGGGTGGGCGATCCTTAACCCTGCTGCCCAAATCACCTCATCACCGATTGTGACCAGGGAGATATAATCACGGCGGTGCCGAGGAATCTTCTGATCAATCATAAAATCTTTTAACTTTTTCATACCTGCTGAGCCCTGGGGATGAAAACGCGCCCCCGGCCACCTGGCCCTCACTACCAATTTCCCCGGAGGCAAAAGATCATAGTCCAGGTAAGCCCGGTATTTTGCAGGCGGCCAGCACAGCTCTCCTGGATCGGTTAACCTGGCCTCAATCAAGGAACCGCCCGGCAATACAGTTTTTCCCGGGATTTTCAAAGTTTTTTGGGCCGGCTCTTTTTCCTGTGTTTGCCTGCCCCCGGTCATAATGATTTGTTCCTGGGCGAGATAGAGCAAAGCATTCCCTGGAAGGGTAACCTGGCCGGTTGTTTTTTCGCTTTCTATCAGCTCGATAACCCGTCCTACATGAAACCGGTCCAGTTCCTTTGTGGGCGCATATCTTTTATGAGCTATCCGCAAAATCCTGCCGCTCAATGCCAGGGGAAGCGAGGACAGCTCCTTTCTGTTTATAAAAGTTTCCTGCCGACCAAACCCGGCCAGTTTGAGGTACTTTTTCCTGGCCAGGACCTGTAAAAACCGCCTGTCCTCAAAAGCAAGGGAAGCCAGCCCAAAAAGGGCTTCCCTGATCCGGGGATTATACTCCTTTTCCAAACGGGGAATCAGTTCAAGCCTAAGCCTGTTCCTGGTATAGTCTGTTTCCAGGTTACTGCTGTCTGTAAAGGGGCGCAGGTTATTTTCTCTGCAGTAGGCTTCGATTTCACTGCGCCTGAGGCACAAAAGGGGCCTGATCAGCCTGAATGGACCTCTTCTACGGGCCGGCAGGATCCCGGCCAAACCGTCTACTCCCGTTCCCCTGATGATATTTAAGAGGACCGTTTCGGCCTGATCATCCAAGTGGTGGCCCAGGGCAATTTTGGCAGCGCCGTATTTCCGGGCCGTATCAAACAACAGGCTGTAACGGGCCAGCCTTCCCGCTTCCTCCTCAGAAATACCCCTGTTTTTTTTCAAATTCCGGATATCAACTGTCCTTGACTCCCAGGAAAGGGTCCAGGCTTCAGCAATTCTTTTGACAGCAGACTCTTCATGATCGGCTTCCGGGCGCAGGTGGTGATTTAAATGGGCAACTACCAGCTGCAGTTCAAAGCACTCAGAAATAGTCTTTAACATATGCAGGAGGGCCAACGAATCAGGCCCCCCGGATACGGCGACTACAACCGTTTCTCCCCTATTGAGAAGAAAGCGCTTTTTTATATAATCCTTAACTTTTCCCAGTTGGGACAGGATTAATCACAACCAATCAGCCACTGAATAGATTCCAGTAAGGGTTAGATAAAAAAACACTCTCAAAAAGAGTGCCTTTCTGTTTAGAAGGGGTAGTAAATGCCGATTATATTTAAAATGACTCACCACAAGAACCGCGGCCACCTCTTTTGGACTCGGTGTTGCGTTTTAAATCTAACAGGCGCTCATCACTTTCTTTGAGAAAGCGGTTCATTTTATCTTCGAATGAAACCTTATTTTCAGATTTAGATTGTTTTCTTACTTTTTTATTGTTGGGTGTATATCCTTTCCTGGCCTGCTTGATGGAAAGTCCTATTTTTCCGTTATTTTCAACCGAAAGCACCTTTACTGAGATCTTATCGGATTTTTTATAAAAATCGTTGATATCCTTTACATAATCATCATCTACTTCAGAAATGTGTACAAGGCCAGTAGATCCACCGGGTAGTTCAACAAATGCACCGAATTTTGTTATGCCGGTTATCACTCCTTCCAATATACTGCCAACAACTATGTCTTCCTTCTTAATGAAAAACTCCTCCTCAATAATGATTTCAAGATACTGTTATTATAACGGCTTTGATAATAATGTCAATCCTCAAGCTGGAAAATCATTTCATCAGGCTTGACCAAACCCAGCCGGTTACGGGCCTGGATCTCTATGTAATCTAGATCATGAAGCCTGGCGATCTCATTTTCCGCCGCCTGCCGCCGCTGTTCAAGCTTTTCGATCCGGGTTTTGTATTCCAGCAGTTCCTGTTCAGCCTGGCGTTGACCAAGATACTGAGCACCGATAATCAACAACAGGCAGCAAATCAAAAAGACCCCGGCATAATAAAAAAGCCTGTACATGTTAAAATTGCCTTCCCTGCGGTAGCGGGGAATACCGGGGCCGCCCTTTGTTTGTTTTCTTGCTCCAAAAGCCATTTTGATTCACTTCACCAGCTCGGCTCAATTAGTGATTTGCCGGCTTTTCAACCGGCAGAAAATATCCGGACGGGATATCTTGCCCGGACCGTGCTAACCATATCACCACCTGGAAAATATCCCCCCCTCAGGCAGAATAGGATCAACCACTATCAGGGAGGATATCATCATAGCTATAGCACGTAACAAACGACCAGCTTAGTCTTGATGTTATTTTACTTTGTCTTTTAAGGCCTTGCCAGGCTTGAATGCCGGCACTTTCAAAGCTTCAATTTTAATTTTCTCTCCGGTCGCGGGGTTGCGGCCTTCACGCTCCTTGCGGTTGCGAACTTCGAAAGTCCCAAAACCAACCAGTTGGACTTTATCTCCTTTAACCAACCCTTCAGTGATACTGTCTAATACCGCTTTTACCGCTTTTTCACTGTCCTTTTTAGACATTCCAGCCTTCTCTGCAACCAGATCTACAAGCTCAGACTTATTCACAGTTCAAGCCCTCCTCATGCATATTATGATTCCCTTTATGGTATTGTGTATTCGACTTTGTTTTGAAGATTCCTGCTTTATTTGTCCATTTTCCTTATTTTTTTAGCCTCTTCCCACCATTTATCCAGCTGTTCAAGTGAATACTCTGCAGCCGGGTACCCAGTTTTTTCTGCCATTTTCAGAACGTACAGGAAACGTTCCATAAATTTACCAATTGTTTTCCCCAAAGCCAGCTCCGGATTTACACTCATAAACCGGGCTAGGTTTACTATGGTAAACAGGTAATCGCCAAGCTCTTCTTCAACAGCGCTTTGATCTCCCGCTTCATAAGCTTCTTCCAGCTCCCTTAGTTCCTCCCGGGCTTTTTCTAACGGCCCCTGGATACAGGGCCAGTCGAACCCGACATCAGCGGCTTTTTTCTGCAGTTTATAAGCCTTGAGAAGAGCGGGGAGGGAATGATCGATATTAATATCCGGCCCATTATTATCCTGTCCCTTGTTCCGGCTATTCTTTTCATGTAACTTGATCTCTTCCCATTTTAGCCTGACTTCGGAAGCATCTGCGGCGCTGCCGCTGCCGAATACATGGGGGTGGCGCCTGATTAGCTTGGAAGCGATCCCATCTGTTACCTGAAAAAAATCAAAGCGGTTTTCTTCACTGGCAATCCGGCTGTGAAAAACCACCTGCAGCAGGACATCACCCAGTTCTTCTTTCAGGGAGGAATCGTCATTCTCATCAATGGCGCCCACAACTTCATAGGCTTCTTCAACAAGATACTGCCTGAGGCTGCGATTAGTTTGCTGCCGATCCCAGGGACAACCATTTTCGGAACGGAGCCTGGCCATTATTTCAAGCAGGTCACCAAGAAGGTAACCCTGGTAAGGAGGTAAATAAATAGTGGCAAAAAGATCAAAATCCCGGAACTGATCCAGGTTAC
>PWFM01000128.1 GCA_003553895.1 Syntrophomonadaceae bacterium
CCCCGCTTACCATGGTGGCTGATGCGATTGTGATCGATACCACCGACATGTCCTTAGAAGCGGTAGTAGAAGAAATTGTCAGTATAGTCAAGAGCAAAGTGTCCTGAAAAAAGCCAGGTGAGAATTGTGCTTTATCAGAGTGTCCGTTTGTTATTAATGTGTTTTGTGAAAACGCTGTACCGGGTGAGAGTGCACGGCAGAGAAAATATACCGGGGCGCAAACCTTTCATCATCTGTTCAAATCATATAAACTGGCTGGACCCGGTAATTATCGGAACGGCATTTCCCGGTTCGTACCAGGTTCATTTCATGGCCAAAAAAGAGCTTTTCAGCAACTTTATATTTTCATACTTGCTGCTTAAAGTAGGCGCTTTTCCACTCAAACGCAAAGATGCCGACTATGCCGCAATCAGGAAAGCTTATCAACTACTAGAGGACGGAAAGGTGTTGGGACTTTTTCCGGAGGGTTCACGAAGCAAGAGCGGTAAACTACAAAAACCCTATAATGGCGCGGCTTTAATTGCAGTGCGCAGCGGGGTGCCAGTATTGCCGGTGGCCATCTCCGGCCCTTATCGCCCCTTCAAACCACTTCACCTGTTTATAGGACCGCCCTTTGTATTGCCTCCCCTCAACTATGAGCACAAAGAGGATAAAAAGGCCCAGCTTAAAGCGATGAGTTATCATATTATGGAGCATATCGGCAATTTGCTCCCTGAAGATAGGGTTAATTAATCATAGAGATGGCTGCGTTTAGAGCGCAGTCAATTAAGCGGAGTGATCGTTTGCAGGTTATCCTTGCCGAAAAAGCCGGGTTTTGCTCCGGCGTTAACAGGGCGATAGACCATTTACTGGGGCAGGTTGCTCAGCACGGGAGCGGTTCGACCCTGGGGCCTCTGGTCCATAATGAAGAAGTTGTCGATTATTTAAAGCAAAGGTCGATAACCTCAGTTGACGAGCCTGCAGAAGCGGGGGGGTCTTTCCTGGCTATCCGGACCCATGGAGTTACCCCGGAGATGCTGGAAAGACTTAACCAGCTGAGCGGCATTGCTATAATTGACTTGACCTGCCCCCGGGTGCAGAGGGTCCAGAAAAAGGCAGCCCAGCTTCGCAAGCAGGGCGTAAACATTGTTATCTTTGGCAACGCCGAGCACCCGGAAGTGAAAGGTTTGATCGGCTGGGCCGGTGGTCAGGCCAGGGTTGTATCATCTCTTGAGGAACTGGAAAACCTGGTCATCGAACAGCCTGCCGGCTTGATCGCCCAGACCACGAGCGATCCGGACTTATATGAGCAGGTAAAGCAAGTTTTTAGCGAAAAAAATCCCGAAGGACAGGTTTACGATACGCTTTGCCCGGAAACCAGGCTAAGGCAGGGAGAAATAACAGATTTGGCTAAAAGGGTTGAGGCGCTGATTGTTGTAGGCAGCGAAAGCAGCGCCAATACAAAAGCCCTTTATGATTGCTGCCGGCAGTTAAAACCATCCTGCCGGATTAATAATGCAAGGGAGTTGCCTCAATATTTCCTGCAGCGCTACAGAATAGTTGCCGTCACAGCAGGAGCGTCGACTCCCCCGTGGACGATTAAGGAGGTCGTGGAGAGCATGGAGAATGAGCACTTGGAAGTAAAGAACGAGGAACAATTTGACTTCGACGTAGAGGTCAAAGTCGCCCAGGGGGGCGAGCAGGTTACGGGTAAAGTAGCCCGGGTTACCGATGAGGAGGTTTACGTCGACATCGGCGCTAAAACCGAAGCAATTCTGCCTTTGGATGAGGTTCATCTTGATCAAGGACAAGGATTATCTGATGTCTTTGCCCCCGAAGATGAGGTTGAGGTAACCGTGCTGGAGACGGACGAACAGGAGGGCAAAGTAGTCGTCTCTCATAAAAGATTGGCCAGGGATAAACGCTTAAAAGAAGTCGAGCAGGCTCAACAAGATGAAACAACCCTGGAAGGGAAGGTCAAGCAAGTTGTCCCGGCCGGGCTGGTTATCGATATCGGCTCGGGGGTGGAGGGTTTTATGCCCGGTTCCCTGGTAGATATTAAATTTATCCCTGATTTCAATGTATTCAAAGATCAAACCATGCAGTTTAAGGTGATCGAATTTGACCGGGAAAAAGGGAAAATAATCTTAAGCCGCAAAAAAATCCTGGAAGAAGAAGCCAACAAGAAAAAACAGGAGACCCTGGAATCACTGGAAGTAGGCTCCATTATTACAGGCACCGTCAAGAGGCTGACTAATTTTGGCGCTTTCGTGGATGTCGGCAATATCGACGGGCTGGTCCATATTTCCGAACTGGCCTGGGAAAGAGTGGGCCACCCCAGCGAAGTTTTAAAAAACGGTGACCAGGTTGAAGTAAAAGTGCTCGAGGTTATACCGGAAAAAGAGCGCATCAGCCTCAGTATCAGGAAAACACAACCCGATCCCTGGAGCAGGGCGGTCGAAGAACTGGAGGACGGTCAGGTCGTAACCGGCAAAGTAACCCGCCTGGTTAATTTTGGGGCTTTTATCGAAATAAGGCCGGGGGTAGAAGGCCTGGCTCATATTTCTCAGCTTGCAGATTATCATGTCAACCATCCTTCCGAGGTGTTGAGTGAAGGCGAGGAGCTGGAGGTAAAAGTCCTCGAAGTTAAGGCCAAGGCAAAGCGGATCAGCCTGAGCGTTAAAGAAGCGAGAGGCGCAGCCGTAGAGCCCCAGTCAGCCGAAGAAGACACAGAAGATGGAAGCGTGACCCTTGGCGATGTATTTGGCAATCTCTTTGACCAGGAAAAGCTGGAAGCAGATCAAAAAGCAGCAGAGGACCGGGAAGAAGAAGACGAAGAAGGCCCTGCCGCAGCAGCTGATCATGCAGCTGAAACTGGAGCTGAAGAACCGGAAGACGGAGAGGAAGAAAAAGGGGCCGAAGCAGAAGAGCCGGAAAGTCCTGCTGAAACCGGGCCAGAGCCGGAAGAAGAACAGGAAGAAAAAGAAGAAGATAATGATTAACCCTGATTGATGCCGGCTGCTCCAGATTTTTCAGTTAGGAGCGCAATATACCAGCCATGTGAAGGCTAAAAGGGCGGACTTTTCGTTCGTCCTTTTTAATTCGCCCGTTTTATGGGATAATTAGAAGCCTGAGGACCACAAGGAACACGCAGTAGAAAGGATTTGAAAGCTATCAAAGGTCATTTAGTGGATTACGTCGCCGCTAATTCGCCCGCTGCAAAAGCCGGCATTGAAGCCGGCTGGGAGCTGCTGCGGATCGACAACCAGGAAGTCGAGGATATCATCGATTTTAAAATCATGGAGTCTGATACCAGCCTGCGCCTGTTAATGAAAACTGACCGGGGCATTTTACGCCGGATTAATATCCATAAACCGGCGGGTATTCCCCTGGGGTTGCGATTCGAACCGCCAACCATGGACCGGCTGCAGCGCTGCAGAAACAGGTGTATTTTCTGTTTTGTCGAACAAAACCCTCCCGGCTTGAGGGACCCTCTATACATCAAGGACGATGATTACAGGCTCTCCTTCCTCTACGGGAACTTTATCACCTTAAACCGGATTACCGCTGCAGAAATTGAAAGGATTAAGAAATTACAGCTGAGCCCGCTTTATGTTTCCGTGCATACGACAAATCCGGAACTAAGAAAAATCATGTTCAATTCCAAACAGGCCTGGAGGGGAGTAGAAAACCTGAGAAAACTGGTTTCAGCAGGAATCCGCATCCATGCTCAGGTAGTGCTCTGCCCGGGTTATAACACCGGTGCGGAAATGGAGAGGACGATAAAGGACCTGGACCAAATGGGGCCGGGAATCCTCAGCATTGCTGTTGTCCCGGTCGGCCTCACCGGGCACCGCTCCGGTCTTCCCGCCCTAAAAAAGTTTTCTAAAAAGGAAGCGGATCAACTGCTCGGGCAGGTCACGGCAATGCAAAATGTTTTTTTGGAACAAAAAGGAACCCGCTTTATTTATGCGGCTGATGAATTCTACAACCTGGCCGGCTGGCCCCTGCCGGAAGAAGATGAATATGAAAATTATCCCCAGCTGGAAAATGGGGTCGGACTGGCCCGTCAGTTTATGGAACAATTGAAAAACGTTCAGAATGCGGGAATAAAAAGGCTAACCCGCCCCCTTTCTGTCACGGTGGTTTCCGGCCTGGCTGCCAGGCCCCAGGTGCTGAAAATGGTTGAGACCTTAAACCAGGTTGGAAACCTGACAGTAAAGCCGGTTTTCGTAACAAACCAGTTTTTTGGAAAAGAGGTTACAGTTAGCGGCCTGTTGACCGGAAGCGACCTGTTATCAGCCCTGGAAGGAAAACAGGTCGGCGATGTAGTATTTGTACCTGCAGTATTGTTAAAAGATAAGAGCAGCTCATTTCTTGATGACCTCCAGCTTTCTGATCTGGAAAAAGCTTTGCAGGTTCCTGTTAGGGCCGTTCAAGGACCCGGGGAGCTGTTTGACATTATCCTGGAAACGACCGGGCGGCATCAGGCCGGGGGCGAAAAGGAGAGCGGATAATTGAGTGAAAACATTATTGCCATAGTAGGGCGCCCCAATGTGGGGAAATCGACCCTGTTTAACCGGCTGACCAGCGCCAGGACGGCAATTGAAGAAAAGATGCCCGGTGTAACCAGGGATCGCCTGTACGGTTTGTTCGACTGGCGGGGGCGAAACATGGTTGTTATCGATACCGGGGGAATCACTTTTGGCGGTGACGATCAAATCACTACCCAGGTGCAAAAACAGGTTAACCTGGCTGTGGAAGAAGCGCAGATTATAATATTTTTACTGGACGGTCGGGAAGGCCTGACCGCCCTGGATGAGGAAATAGCGGAGATGTTAAGGCGCAGCGGAAAGACCGTTATTCCGGTGATCAATAAACTTGATACCCTGGCCAGGGAAGACGAGCGTTACGGTTTTTTCGGCCTCGGTTTCAACGAACCCCTGGCTGTATCGGCAGCGCACGGACGGGGGATTGGCGATTTGTTGGACCTGATCTTTGATAATTTGCCGCCCGGAGCGGAGGAAGGCCGGCCCGACCCGGAGGGGCTGGTTAAAATAGCGGTAATTGGTCGGCCCAATGTGGGAAAATCTTCCCTGATCAACTCCCTTTTGGGAAAAGAAAGGGTTGTTGTCAGCCGGGAACCCGGCACGACCAGGGAAGCGGTCGATACCTATCTTAGCTATAACGATCAACCTTGCCTGATAATCGATACAGCCGGTATCCGCCGGAAAAGCAAAGTTAAGGACGCTGTCGAGTATTACAGTGTTTTGCGTTCGCTTAAGGCCGTCCAGCGGGCCGATGTAGCCCTTTTAATCCTTGATGGAGAAAGCGGTATTACAGAACAGGATCAAAAACTGGCCGGTTACGTGGTTGAAACCGGAAAGGGCCTGATCCTGGTTGTCAATAAGTGGGACCTGTTCAAAGGAGATGAAAACAGCCGCCTCTCTATATTAAATGAGCTGAAACGTAAATTTAGCTTCGCTTCCTACGCGCCGCATATTTTTGTTTCCGCCCTGAGCGGGTGGAGGCTGGACCGGTTATTTCCGCTGGTGATGCAAACCTGGCAGGAGCAGCATAAGAGGATATCCACCGCCCTGTTGAATGAACTCCTGGAAGATGCCCTGACTGTAAACCCGCCCCCTCCCGTCAAAGGAAAGCGGGTAAGGATATATTACGCCCCCCAGCCGGAGGTCAAGCCGCCCAGGTTTGTTTTTTTTGCCAATGAACCGGAACTAATTCATTTTTCTTACCGGCGCTACCTGGAAAACCGCATCCGTGAAGCCTTCAGCTTCGCGGGGACACCGATCGAAGTGAAATTTAAAAGAAGAGAGAGGAGAGGTGAGTGATAGTGGTTTATTTTACCCTGGTCGCCGCTTACCTGCTGGGATCGATTCCCTTTGGATACATCCTGACTAAAGTTGTCCACAAGACCGATATCAGGCTTTACGGGAGCGGCAACATTGGCGCTACTAATGTCCTGCGGGTTTATGGCTGGCGTTCCGCCCTGCCCGTTTTTATTCTCGACCTGGCTAAAGGGCTGGTTGCCGTCTTCCTGGCCAGGGCGGCTGCTGACCTTCCGGCTGTTTATCTCGCAGCCGGTTTCCTGGCTATGTTCGGGCACAGTTTTCCCCTCTACCTCAAATTCAAGGGAGGCAAAGCCGTGGCCACCTCAATCGGGGTGCTGCTGGCTTTATCCGGTTGGGTTACCCTGATCGTGCTTGCCTGCTTCCTGGCCGTGGTTTATTTTACCCGCTATGTCTCGCTCGGCTCGATTATATCAATGCTTATTTTGCCCCTTATTTTCCCGGTTCTCGGATTTAGCCTGCCTTACGCGCTTTTCGGGCTGGCCACAGCGCTCCTGGTCATAGTTCGCCACCATGAAAATATCGGCCGCCTGTTAAAAGGAACGGAATCAAAATTGGGACGGAAAGGTTGATAACCGGTGCTAAGAAAAGAACTGCTGGAACTGTTGTTTGAAGCGGCCAGTATTCAACGCTGGAATGATCATATCCGGCCTGAGCATTTCACGGAGCTGGATAAACAGTCTCATAAAATGGTCTATGCATACGTGCTGGGCAAGATCGAAGAAGCAGATCGCGACAGCGATCTTAACTGGCAGCGCCTGATTGAAGGAGGGCTGTTCGAATTTTTGCACCGGATTGTCCTGACCGATATCAAACCTCCTGTTTATTACAAACTGATGGCCGAAAAGGGAGAGCAGCTGAACAGCTGGGTGCTGGAAAATCTAAAAAGAAAAGTGCCGGGCCTTGCCGATATGCAGGTTGATATCCTGCAGATGATGGAAGAGTATTTTAAATTATCCGGCAGGTCCAGCCTGGAAAAGCGAATTCTTCAGGCCGCCCATTACCTGGCTACCAACTGGGAGTTTAAGATTATTTACCGCCTTAATGAAGGCCTATACGGACTGGAAGAAACCAAAGCGGCTATTGCCAACCAGATCGAGGAACATTACGACCTGGCCGGGGTCCAAAAGCTGGCCCTGGGCAAAAAAACAAGCAACTTCTTAGACCTGGTAGGACAGCTCCGCTTCCAGCAGCGCTGGGCCCAGTCACCCCGGGTCCCCAAAACCTCGGTCATGGGCCATATGCTGATCGTGGCGATGATGAGTTACTTCTGTTCGCTTGAACTGGGGGCCTGCCCCAGGCGCCTCTATAACAACTACTTTGCGGCTCTATTTCACGACCTGCCCGAAGTGTTAACCAGGGATATTGTATCTCCCGTAAAAAGATCGGTGGCCGGGATTGAAAAAATAATTAAGGAAATAGAGCACAGGCAGCTTGAAGAAAGGATATTTCCTCTGCTGCCCGTGGAGTGGCATGATGAAATAAGGTACTTCACGGAAGATGAATTTGCCTGTAAAATTATTGAAAACAACCGGACCAGGCTGGTCAGCTCCGAAGAAATAAATAAAAACTTTAATTACGATCATTATTCTCCCCTGGACGGGGAGATGATCAAGGCCTGCGATCAACTGGCCGCTTATATTGAAACTTTTTTATCCATTTCTCACGGCATTAAGTCGTCCCACTTAGAAGAGGGCAATCGCCAGCTTTACGAGCGCTACAGTAACCAGGTAGTCTCAGGGATAGACTTTGGCCACCTCTTCAGCTATTTTAAGATCTAGCCCCCGCGCCGGTGGCCAGGTGGTTTGCGGC
>PWFM01000071.1 GCA_003553895.1 Syntrophomonadaceae bacterium
CCCCGCTCATTATAAATCGGGGCAATACCGTCATAATCGCTAACCACTTCACCGTTACCGTGAAAGTAAAGAATCCAGGGGTTGTTTTCATCAGCAGGAAAAGCCCGGCATACTATGGACAGCTCATTTTCAACCGGCACTTGCAGGTCAAAAGCTCCCCCGCGCGGCTTGCTGTGCTGGCGGCGGGGGTAAAACAGGAAATTCGGAAGCGAAGAGTTGTCGATCTTTGAATACAGTTCAGACATATAATCACCTTCCCGTTTCAGGCATTCGCTGTTGTTTCACCAGGTTCATTACCATTCACCGGTTTTTGCGCCTGTTTACTGTCATTAAGGGTAAAAAATTTCACTGCACAGGCGTTTACTGCTGACTGCCATTAAATAATCTCTTTTTCCAGCATATTGCGGTTGCTTTCATACAGTTCCTGTCCCTGCCTGAGCAAATCAACCGCTTCGCTTTCCATATTCTTTGCCACCCCGCGGTCGGAGATCATATCCAGGTTGATTTTAATATTGTAACAGGCGCCAACCAGGGCAGCCAGAGCCTGCATGTTGGCCACTCCCAGGTCGGTTACGGCGGAAGGGTTTCCTTTTCCGGCCACCTCATTAACCAGGGATAGAACCCGCAGGCTGCCCCTGGCAGTATGCATCGGGACATCTGCTGCATATTTGCCTGCCTCAGATATGGCTTCTTTTCTTTTTGCCTTTTCGTGATCGGATTCTTTAGGCATTCTGTAAGCTTCCATAACCCGGTTAAAAGCCACAGTATCCTCGTCTATCGCTTCCAGCATTTTGCTCATTAAAAAGCGCGCTTCCTCCCCGATTTCCTGCAGGATTTCGACAGCATCTCCGAGCTTTTTCCGGTTTTGGCTCAAGTTGCAGTACATGGAAAGCAGGCCGGCGGCCTGGGCCCCGGACTGGGCCGCTACGCTTCCTCCTCCCGGCGCTGGTGAGTTGGAAGCCACTTCACGAACAAACCTTTCAACAGTCAGGTCTTTTAACATGATTTAAATCTCCTTATATCCTTGAATCGTTTTCTTACTTGCATCGATTTTTTAAATGAACTTTATTATAACAATGAATCAGCAATCAGGCCAGTTTATTACGGTAATCATTACCCGCCGCAATGTCCTTAACCGCTTCCTCAACATCCGGATCAAGTTGGGGCACTTCATGCCAGTGCAGGATCTCTTTAATCAGGGCGTTGGCGCTGTCACCAAATGTTTTTGCCCCGGCAGCCTGCCAGTTATCATAAGTATTGCGGTTAAAAATCCTGGTAAAATGCATGTGACTGCGGAAATGATCCATGGTATGCTTTTCAGTTAGGAAATGACCGCCCGGACCAATTTTTTCTATTACATCGAGGGCCAGGGTTTCGGGGTTAATATCAACTCCCCGGGTCATAAATTTAGCCATTCCGGCCCCTTCATCGCAAAGCACCAGGTGCTCAAGGCTAAAGGTCATGCCTGCCCCGATATAACCAAGATCATGAATCAGGTTGCCACCGGCAAGAGCTGAAAATAGCATGTTAAAACCTGATTCCATGGCAGCCTGCTGATCGAACGCCTGGGCATCGGTGCAGCCGGCAATAGAAAACGATGGCAGCTTATAGTAATCTGATAGCTGGGTTAATAAAGCCGCTCCCATAAAGCCCTGTGGATCTCCGTAAGAGCAGATCGTAGTGATCATGTTAAGCGGTGGTGTCCCTCCACCATGAATAAAGGAGGCTCCTTTCGATTTTAGCTGGTGAATAACCAGTCCCGATAGGATTTCAGCATTAGCGATAACTATAGCGCCGGCTGTAGTGACCGGTCCGGTAGCTCCGCACATCACAGCCGAAGCGTAAACCAGGGGAATACCGTTTTCTGCTGCAACCAGTAACTTCTCCAGGGCATTTTTGGAGTGAACCAGCGGAGAAGTAGGCTGGGTATAATGCATAATATAGGGTTTTTCAAGCAGCTGCTTTTTGCCCCCTTTGACCAGCGCCCCCATCTCAATCATATCAAGCAAACCCTGCCGGTCATGTGCATCAAAAATAATTGGCTTTGTGCTGTTTAAAGTCATCGCTTCAAAGTGATGGCGATCGCTGCGTTCGCCCGGCACATCGGAAGCCCGGGCCATAGACATCACAAAATCAATATTTTCCAGGGCATCAGCAACTTTCGTCGCATTAATCGTATCCTGTTTGATTGCTTCTCTTCTTTTGCCGGTTTCAATATCGATAATATAGGGTGTATCAGACCCGGTGCCAAAGTAAATCTTCCCCTTTTCCAGGCTCATGGCTCTTTCACCGCTGCGATTATAAATTGCAATTTTACAAGGAGCTGTTTGCAGAGCCTGCTGGATCATCCAGGTCGGAATTTTCACCAGGTCTTTTTCTACCCTGGCACCGGCATCACTCAGTAACTGCAGCGCTTCAGGCTCACAAACCTTTACTCCTACCTGTTCTAAGATGTCCAGGGTGGCAAGATGCAGCTGTTCCATTTGATCATCTGTCAGGTTTTGCAGACCCATTCGTTTGATATAGTGATTAGTTTTGCCCAATGCGTTTGCCTCCCATTAATGTATGCTCTTGCAAGCGGCTCAGCCCGCTTCGCTATCTCTTCTTGCAGGAATTGCTTTAATCTGCTTTTCTACCTCGGGCGGCAGGCTGGCCGGCTTATGCTCCTTAAGAAGTTCTTTTACCCTTTCATTAGCAGCCTGGCCGAATGTCTTTGCCCCGTCCATTTTCCAGGCATCGAAATTTTTCCGGTTCAGAGTCCGGGGAAAATACATTTCATTGCGAAAATGTTTCATGGTATGTTCCTCGGCCAGAAAATGCCCTCCAGGTCCAATTTTTTCGATCAAATCCAAAGCAAGGTGCTCATCAGAAACGTTAATGCCCTGCAGGAGATGCTTCACTGCCCCGACTGCCTCGTTGCAGAGCAGGAGGTGTTCCAAGCAGGAGGTCATTCCGATACCCATGTAACCGAGGTTATGGATCAAATTGCCTCCGGCAAGCCCGGCTATAAGCAGGTTGAAACCCGCTTCCATACCAGCCTGCTGATCAAAAGTGTGGGCATCTGTACAACCGGCGGTGGTAAAAGAGGGCAGGTTGTAATACTGGGACAACCTGACCAGGCCGATGCAGCCCCGGTCTCTTTCCGGCCCGCCGTAAGAACAAACCGAAGTGGCCATGTGCATGGGCGGCACTCCACCGCCGTAAACAAAAGGCGCTCCTTCCGATTTGAGCTGGTGTATGACCAGGCCGGAAAGGATTTCGGCATTGGCCACCACCAGGGCCCCACCGGAGGTGACCGGCGCAGTAGCTCCCAGCATGGGAGTGGTGGCATAAATAAGGGGAATATTTTCTTCAGCACAGGTGAGCAGCTTTTCAAGCGCTTCCCGAGAATGAAATAGAGGCGAACTGGGTTCGGCGTATAAAGCCAGGCTGGGTCGTTCGCCAAGTTTCTCAATCCCTCCGGCGGCTAAACCGGCCATTTGAATAATACATTTCAACCCCTGCCGGTTATAGGCAGTGAAAAGAATCGGCTTGACAGTGCTTAAAAGCATGGCCTCGAACTGGTGCAGGTCGGAATTATCCACCGGGACATCGGTAGCCACCCCAAGCGACATAGCAAAATCAATATGATCTAAAGCATCCACCAGCAGGGCGGCGTTTCGGTTGTCCTGCTTGACCGGCTTGCGGCGCTCCCCGTTATAGGGATCAATGGTATAGGGCACCTCCGAACCGGTCCCGAAATAGATACAATTTTTTTCCATGGTGATGGCCCTGGCTCCATCACGCCGGGAAAGGGTCACCACTGGCGGAGCGGTGGTCAGAGCCTTTTCAACCATCCGGGGCGGAATTTTTGCCAGTTCCCCTTCGACCCGGGCTCCACCTCTTTTGAGCAGCTCCAGGGATTCCGGCTCATAGACTTTCACACCAACCCGTTCCAGAATTTCCAGGGTCCCGCAGTGAATCCGGTTAAGCTCAGTTTCGGTCATGATATTCAGGCCAATTGTGGACTGGTTTAACTTGTTAACGCGCATCGATCAGGCTCCTCTCAAACGAAAACATTTTTTTAAGCCTGCTAACTCCCATAAAATTAAAGTTCTATACTGTTACTGTAAGCCTGTTACCATTTACCCTCTTGTTCCGTTATAGCTTTTGCCGCTTCCAGAATGGCTTCTTCGATTTGCTTATAGCCGCTGCAGCGGCAAAGATTGCCGGATATGGCCTCCCGGACTTCCTCGGGCGAAGGGAAGGGTTTGTCCCTGAGCAAGGCATAGGCGGACATGATCATTCCGGGAGTACAAAACCCGCACTGTATGGCTCCTTTGTCTATGAAAGCTTGCTGAACAGGGTGAACTTTTGCCCCTTTCTTTAGACCTTCCCTTGTCAAACCCTCAATTGTCAGCACTTTCCTGCCTTCAACCTTGCCTGCCGGTATCAGGCAGGAATTAACCGCACGCCCATCAAGAAGCACCGTACAAACTCCGCAATCACCTCTGCCGCAGCCTTCCTTGGTACCGATCAGGTTAAAGCGGCTGCGCAGAAGACGCAGCAGGCTGAGGGCCGGATCAGCACATATTTCCACTTTTTCCCTGTTAAGTTCAAAGCTTATGACCTGCTCTTTCAACTGCCGTCTCCTCCCATCCGACTTTTCACAGCTCTTTCCACCGCTTTTTTCAAAACCCGCCGGGCCAGGACACCAACCAGGTGCTGCCTGTATCCAGCCGAGCAGCGCAGCAAACTGCCCCGCACTTCCACTTCCGAGGCAGCTGTATATTCAACCTTCCGCCAGGTATCATCCTCAGGCCAGCTTCCAAGAAGCATTTTTTCTGTTTCATATAGTCTGGTCGGGGCCGGATTCACCGGCGCTATAACCGCCCTTACAGATTCAATGGCATCCCCTTTCAGGCGAACCCGGGCGGCGGCATTAACCAGGGGAAGGGATAGAGCCTGGCGGGGGGCAAAACGCAAGAATGCCGACCCCTCGTCCCGGGCCGGGAGATCCAGTAAAAAGCGGAGCAAAATTTCAGAGCTGCTGTCCACTGTTGAAAGGTTGTAATCGGCGTAAAGCTCTTCAACCGCCGCATGATGCTGCCGCTTTCCCAGATCGATCAGGACAGCCCGGGCCCCAAGGGCCACTAAAGCTACCGCTGCATCTGCCGCCGGGGCGGCGTTGACTACATTACCGCCGATGGTACCTATATTACGGATCTGCGGAGATCCCACCTGGCGGCAGGCTTCTGCCAGGGCCATTGCCTCAAGCCTGATCAGTGGTGAGGCAGCCGCTTCGGCATGGGTAACCCCGGCGCCAATTGACAGGCTGCCGTGATCCCGGTTGATGCCGAGAAGTTCGGGCACAGAAGATACGTCGACCAGTTCGGGGGACAGGCTTTTTAAAAATAAATCGGTGGCGCCGGCCACTACCCGGCCTTGTCCCATACTTTCAGATAGGACATTCAGGGCCCGGGCCAGACTGGAAGTAACGCTATAACTCAAGTCAACCACACCCTCCTTCAGACATGGCCTGGAATATTTTTTCGGCAGTTATCGGCAGATCAGTTACCCTTGCGCCGGTTGCATCAGCAACCGCGTTCGCTATGGCGCCGGGAACGGGAACCTGGACCACTTCGCCCAGTCCCTTGGCTCCAAAGGGTCCTGCAGCATCGTCAGTTTCGATGAAGTGGTAGTCAATACAGGGCACGTCAAGAGCGGTGGGTATCCGGTAGTCGGCCAGGGAAGAACTGGCAACCGCTCCCCGGTCAAAGATATAGCCTTCGTAACAGCCAAACCCCAGGCCCTGAGTCACACCTCCAAAAACCTGACCGCAGGCGGCCTGGGGATTTACGATCTGACCGGAATCATGGACGGCCACGATGCGGCGCACGATCAAAGACCCCGTATCTTGATCCACTTCCACTTCAGCGGCATGAGCGGCGAAAGAATAAGTAACAGATATATTCCCGTAACTGGTTTCATCATAATCAGCGGGCGGCGGCACATAGCGCCCTTCACCGTTCAGGGTCAGGCCGC
The DNA here is from genome assembly GCA_003553895.1 of Syntrophomonadaceae bacterium. Taxonomy (GTDB): domain Bacteria; phylum Bacillota; class Dethiobacteria; order DTU022; family DTU022; genus B1SED10-74M. The sequence continues at coordinate 6,025 of PWFM01000071.1, forward strand.
TGGTCCGGTAATGGTGGTAACAGGCTACTTCATCAAGCCCCATTTTTTTACCGGAAATACTTACAAGGTGACCGCCCTCCATTTTAACCTGTTCCCCGGCATTTTCAGAGGCTGCCTCTTCAACCACTTTTTTTAACTCTTCTGCGGCAAGCTGGACGGCCCGGCCGCCTATTGTGGTCTGGCGATTGGCCAGGGCGCCCTGTGAATGGGGCGTTACCAGGCTGTCGCGGCAATAAATATTGATCAACTGCGGGTCCAGGCCAAGAACCCGGGCCGCTATCCGGACAAAAGCGCCGTAGGTGCCCTGCCCATAATCCTGCTCCCCGGTAAAAACGCTTACCCGCCCATCGAGCTCTAAGACGGCACGGGCTGATGCTCCTCGAAAGCTCCTGTCGGCTACGAGGCTGCCGCTGGCATGAATTCCTGCACTAATCCCGTAACCGCGCCCCTCGGTTCTATTATTCCAGCCGATTCTTTTAGCTGCTTCCTGCAGGCATTCAGAAAGGGCACAACTGGTTATCTTTAAGCCATGCACAGTCACATCGCCGCTGCGGGTACAGTTTTTTAATCGCAGCTGCAGGGGATCGATGCCCAGCTTTTCTGCAGCCTGGTCAATCAAAGATTCATAGGCATAATTGGCGGCCTGATTGCCATAAGCCCGGTACTGGGCAGTTGGAACCTTGTTGGTGTAGGCCAGGCGGGCCCTGGTCTTAATATTAGGGATGCGGTAGACAGAATCATTACGTTCGGACAAGGTTTTCGAAACCCAGGGCGCCTGGGCCGAATAAGCGCCGTTGTCGGTTATTATTTCGGACTCGCGGGCCAGGAAAGTCCCGTCGTTACGCAGGGCCATCCTGACTTTCATCCTGGCGGCAATCATGGGGCGGCCGACGGTAAACTCTTCCTCACGGGTAAGCTTTATTTTTACCGGCGCGCCGGCATTCATGGAAAGCAGGCTGGATAATATATACAACTTCAGGTTACCGTAAACCCTGCCACCGAAACCGCCACCCATTACCGGTCCCAGAATCCTCACCTTAGACAGGGGCAAATCCAGGGCGCCGGCTATGATCACGCGTACAACATCCGGAGATTGCAGGGCAGTATGAATTGTTAAATTATCCATGTAATCGCTGTCGGTAACGCAGGCAACCGGTTCCAGATAAGTGGGGTGAACAGAAGGGATGGAAAACGAATTCTCCACCACCAGATCGGCCTCCGCAAAAGCCCGCTGCGGATCACCACGTTCCATGTCCCGCTCCCAGGCGATATTGCCGGGAAAATGATCATGGATCTGTATCGCGCCCTCACCAAGAGCTTCAACAGGATCATAGACAGCAGGCAGGGGCTCGTAATCTACTTTAATGGCTCTCAGGGCCTTACCGGCGCTTTCTTCATCAACGGCAGCTACCGCAGCCACTTCATCGCCGATATAGCGGACCCGGTCACGGGCCAAGGGCTGTTCGTCTTCCACTACGATCCCGTACGGTTTGTTTATAATATCTGCAGCCGTCAGGACAGCCCGCACCCCCGGTATAGCATAAGCTCCGGAAGGGTCGATCTTTTTTATCCGGGCGTGAGGATAAGGGCTGCGCAG
>PWFM01000138.1 GCA_003553895.1 Syntrophomonadaceae bacterium
AGGTATTGCCGCTTTTATGGAGAAACGAGAGCCTGTCTGGAAAGGAAGATAGAATCAGGCAAAACTGGTTAATACTTTTTTTGAAGCTTACATTTTACAAAAAAATAATAGGGTCTTTACCGACCGGTTCGGGAAACTTTTTTAAGTTCAAGCGGAGGGAGAGATTCAATTGTTTGAATGGAAATGCCCGCACTGCCACCGCAAGTTCTACAGTTCCTGTCCGGAAAGGGAAAAAGACACCATAGAATGCTGTTACTGTCAACAGGAGCTTGAAAATCCCTATGCCGACAAAGAAAAAAAAGAAGGCTCTCCATAGCCAAAATAATGCCGGAGGGAACTTTTTATGATCCCGGGTAGTCATATATACGAACACATATTATTAATCTACCCGGCAGGGCAGGAACTTGTTTGAAGACGCTTTTTTACAGCCCGGGTTATGGATAGTGACAGCTATGATATAATTTTAATAAGATTTATAATAAACCTCTTTTTGCAAAGTTTTTGGCGGAGTTTTAACCAGCTGCTGAATTAGAAGCATGCAAATGGAGGTTATTTTTTCAAGTAACCTGATAATTGAAAGGGAGGATTCGCGGCAGGTGGCTGAAAAGAAAGTTCCCATGGATTCAAAAGTAAGAAGTTCGACAGCTAAGAACAACAACCGTCCTTTTCGGTTTGGCAATCTCTTGAAAGTCTTTTTTGCCCTGCTGATCATCTTTTTCCTCATCGGTGGTGGAGCCACGGCGGCGGTGGTCATACACTATGTCAATGAGACGCCTCCATTTGATCCTGCCCGCCTGGCTACAGTGGAGACATCCTATCTGTTTGACAGCGATGGCAATGAAATTACAGTTCTTCATGATGAGCAAAACCGGATCGTTGTCAACCTTGAAAAAATACCGGATCATGTTCGCAAGGCATTTATTGCTATCGAAGATGAGCGGTTTTTTGATCACTTTGGTTTTGATATAACGGGCAGCATAAGAGCGGCATATGCCAACTTTCAGGCCGGTGAAATTATCCAGGGCGGTAGCACGATAACCCAGCAGCTCGCCCAAAACGCTTTTCTGACCACAGAAAAAACATACAGGCGCAAAGTGCAGGAAATCTGGCTGGCCCTTCAACTTGAGCGGAATTATAGCAAAGATGAGGTCCTCGAACTGTACTTGAACCGGATCTATTTTGGTAACAGCGCTTACGGTGTCGAAGCAGCCGCCCAGACTTATTATAATAAAAGTATAGATGAGGTAAGCATGGCTGAAGCGGCAATGCTGGCAGGGATTGTCCGTTCACCAAATAACTTTAACCCCATTGACGATGAGCATAGAGCAGAAAAACGGATGCGGACCGTCCTTTCGAGCATGGAACGCCTTAATATGATTACGGAATCCCAGTACCGGAAAGCCCTGTCTGAAGAACTGGAATACAGTGAACCGCGTGATCCTGACTACCCTTATCCCCACTTTGTCGATCACGTAGTCCATCATGAGCTGCTTGAAATATTAAGCGCCTATCCTTCTATCGGGTCTCGTGAAGAAGCCTACAGGGCGATATATACCGGCGGCCTGCGGGTTTATACGACCCTGGAACCCAAAATGCAGAGCCACGTGGAAGAAGTGTTGGGGCGAAATGATCTGTACCCGACTACAATTTATGTCGATATGCCGAAAGTTAAAGAAGCTATCGCCCAGTTACCTCCCGGCCGGGATCTGACCTGGAGTCAACTGCAGGAATTTGTCGATGAAGAAAATGGCGTCCCCCAGCCCCAGGCGGCAATTGTTCTGGCCGACCCGACTACAGGCAGGATTAAGGCCCTGGGTGGTGGTCGGGATTATAAAAAGAATGTTGACGAGATCCTGCGCTTTAGCTCCCACCGCCAGCCGGGTTCGGCAATAAAGCCGGTCATTACCTATGCCCCGGCTTTTGAAGAAGGGGTCCTGGCCGGCGCCGGTTCGACTCTAAATGATGCCCCCTATACCGGTCCCGGTGGGTGGCAGCCGAAAAACTTTGACAATCGTTTCCGGGGTTGGATTTCGGCCCGTGAAGCCCTTTATTATTCATATAATGTTCCAGCGGTACGGGCTTTTGAGGATTTAGGACCCAGGATTGGAGTTGACTATGCCCAAAAAATGGGGATTAATTCTTTTGTCCCCGAAGAAGTGAACAATCTCAGCTTGAGCCTGGGTGGTTTTACCAGGGGAGTCACAGCCATTGAAATGGCCCAGGCTTACGGGGTGCTGGCCAACGCCGGGGTCAAGGTCGATATGCACACCGTGGAAAGGATCGAGGATCGTCACGGCGGCATCATCTATGAGCGGGAAATCAATCCCACCCAGGTTTTGAGCCCCCAGAGCACCTTCCTGGTTAACGACATCCTGCAGGATTTTGTCCAAAAATACCTGGGCCGGGCCCTGCAGATTGACCGGCCGGTAGCGGCCAAAACAGGCACGACGGAACACTGGAAAGATGTCTACCTGGCCGCTTACACCCCAAACATCGTAGCTACCTTCTGGATGGGCTATGATGAACCGAAAATGGGTGGTATTCAGCAAGGCTGGCGTTACTCTACTGTGTTCCTGCGGGAGGTATTCCTGGAAGCATTCCAGGACCTGGAAATCAGGGATTTCCAGCGGCCCGACGGTATTGTGAGGATGGAAGTATGTTCTACTTCAGGTTTGAGGCCGACCGAAGCCTGTCGTTCTGTCGGTGCAACGGCTTATGATTATTTTATGGAGCAGCATGCGCCAAGGACCCCCTGCAACAGGCACCAGGCGCCTGAGCCGGAAGAACCAGATGAGGATGAAGAAGATGTAGATGAAACTGAAGAGCCTGTAGATGAGCCCGATCCGGACGAACCACCAGATGATGACCCCAACGGCGAACCGCCGGACGACGGTGATGAACCGGACGAGCCCGTCGATGACGAAAACGATCAAAACGGTGACCCACCGGAGGATGATTCCGGCGGTAATTCCGGTGGCCAGGGTGACCAGGGCGACGGAGGAACCGGCGACGGTAATGATGAAGGCCACTGGTGGAGGCCATAAACAAAACCTCCAACCAGGGGCTGCTTCGTTTAACCCTAACTTGCTATTACAGAAGGCGGCACTGCTGCATGATTTCCTGCAGCTGCCGCTTTTCTTGTTCTGAAGCCGGCAAAAGGGGCAGCCGCGGCGGACCGCCGTAATGACCGATCAAGTCCATTGCCGCTTTCAAGCCGGCAACCCCGTAGCGGGCAGTTACCGCATCGTTGATTTCCAGCAGGTTTAACTGCAAATTACGGGCCTGCTCCATTTTTCCATCGTGGTAAAGGCTGTATATTTCTACGCAATCTTCAGGCATAACATTGGCCAGGGCCAGGGTCCCTCCTGCGGCGCCGAGAAGTAGGGAAGATAAAAGAAATCCGGCCGAGCCGGCGAAAACTACAAAATCAGAGTCTGCTTTTTCTATGATTTTACCGATTTGGACAATATTGCCCCCACTGTCTTTGATTCCTGTAATATTTGGATGGGTTGATAATCGGGCTACCAGTCCGGCGCTCATGTTTAGATTGGTGTTGCGGGGCATATTATAAAGAAAAACTGGGAGGGGAGAACTTTCAGCAACGTGGAGATAATAATTTTCCAGGGCTTCATCGCTCATGCAGCCTGTAAAATAATGCGGGGTTATAACCAAGGCTGCATCGGCGCCGTTTTCGGCAGCCTCCCGGTTTAGCCGGATTGTTTCCCGTGCCGATTCGGTTCCGGTTCCGGCAATCACTTTTTTTTCAGCGGGCAAGTTTTCGCGGACGAAAGCAAACAATCGCGTTTTTTCTACCCCATCAAGCAGGACCGCTTCGCCGTTGGTTCCGGCCGGCACTATCCCGTGGAGGGAAGTTTTACCCCACCAGTCCAGGTTATCACGCAGTTTTTGCCAGGCTATCTCACCGCTGCTGTCGAAAGGAGTGGGAATAGGAGCATAAATACCATGAAACATATTATCACCAGACCTGTTCTTCTTAGATTTTTTTCCGGGGTCAATAAGTTCACTAAAGATTATATACCAGGCCGGGAAGAAAATAAACCGTGCCTGCTGGTAAATAAAATATGCTTGAAGGATGATTGAAGGAAAAGTTACACTCAGGGAGAATTATATATTATATCTAAATGATTAACCAGTGGAGGTGCAAGGTATGAGTGATACAAAGCCGGTAGCCGTTGAAGCTTCAAATAACACCCTGGGTATAATATCTTTGGTGGCCGGTATTATTGGTGTTATCCTGTTTTTTTGCTGTTCTTACATATCGGTTGTGCTGGGTGTAGTGGCTTTGATCTGCGGGATTCTGGGTTACCAGCAAAAACAGCAATATGCCATGGCCGGTATCATTTTGGGCGCTATCTCTATTGTGCTGGGCATCATTTTCATTATTGTGGGCCAGGTTTTTCTGCGTGAAATTATGCCCATAATTCAACGCGAAATGAGGATGATGCGGTTCTAGTTTTATTTATTAACCAAAATTGTGCCCGGCAGAGGGTTTTCCCGTAAAGGATGGAGCTGCCTTGAACTTACATGCAAAAATATGGGCGGAAAGGGCCCTGTTAATATTTGTCCTGGTTATGATCGTGCTGGTATATTTTTATGTAACCACTCCGGCTTTGCGTGAAGTGATCCGCCCCCACCACTGTCTGTTTTACCAGGCTACAGGTTTGCTGTGTCCGGCCTGCGGCGGTACCAGGGCTATCGGGCACCTGTTTGACGGCAACTTGCCGTTAGCCTTGAAAAGCAACGCCCTGGCTGTTTTTTCATTGCCTGCTATAGCCTGCGGTGTCCTGGCTGCTTTCCGGCTGGTTTTTGATCCCAGCTATGGACCTTCAGATATCAGGATATCTCCTTACTGGTTATGGAGCCTTCCGGTTCTGATAATCATCTTTTGGATTGTCAGGAACCTGACCTACTTTTCTTTCCTCAGTCCAATCTAAACTGTATTTACTTAACAACTGCTAACTCATACGGAATGGATACAGGAATCCAGACGGTTGAGTGAAATCTTATTACCTGCCATTAATTTGAAAAAACCGATAATATTTACAAGATCAAGTTGACAGGATTAACAGAATATTGATATAATGAGATTCCCTCTTGCATCTAGAAAAATAAACGAATTAGAAGGAGGGATTTCGTGAGCAGGTTGGAAAAAGCCCGGGGCAAGAAACAGGAAAAAAAGAAACGTGCCAGGCTTTATATTGTCATAATAGCTTTAGCCTTAGCGCTGGGATTGAGTTACCTGCTGTTTGGAAATACAGGAGGTTTTTTCGAAGAAAGAGCAGATTTGATCGATTTAGAAAAGAGCGCTGCTTTTGCTGATGTATTTGGCGTTACACATGTTCGGGTTTATTTACTTGATGATAACGCAGGCCGGGAGTTTAAGGCCCATATTGACGGAAGGGCTATGGAGTATAATCATGAAGTAAACAGGTGGGAAACTTCTCTGGGCGGATATGGGCCTGGAGATAATCTGGTCGTGGAAATAATTGCCGGTGATGAGAGGCGGGTCCAGGAAGCAACGATCATTGTTAAGGATTGATTTGAAGGTGGGGAAGAATTGAGGCTGGGATAATTATATTATGCTTCAAGTGATCCAGAGAAGACGCTTCTCGCTTAGGGGGTGAATTGAAAAAATATTTAACGGCCAGGTTTGCTAAGAAGAATGACAAAAACAAAAGAAGGGAGAAAAAGTAAAATGAGTTTATTAAAAAAGAGTGCAATTAGCCTGGCGGTAATCATGGTTTTACTTGTTGCGTTCTCAGCTGTTGTTTTTGCCAATGAAGTTGCTGTGCCTGATAAGGTTTATTTTGAGCGGGCGGATGGAAAGACTATAGTTGTTGATTATGAAGATGCTATCGAATATTTTTGGCAGGACAAAAAAGCGCTTTACAATGCTGTAGTCACCGGTGTCACAGAAGCATTAAAGAATTATCTAGATGTCTGGATTGAAGTGGAGATTAACGGGGATACATATGTTCTTGACTATAGTGAAGCGGTCAAGGACGGTTTAAGCTACGATGCTTTAATAGCAGATCCTGGTCAGCAAGGTGGGAAATACGTAACTACTGCGCCCAAACCGGATCTGGAGATGTATCTCGAAGGGGTAGCCACTGTAAAATTCCGGACTCCAAGACCCACAGCGTTTGCGGACTGGTATACGGTTCAGGATAGCTGGCATAAACCGTGGGGATTTACAATTGTGGACGTAATAGTTGATGAAAGTGAGTTAAATGATATAGGCTATCAGTTAAATGATATAGAAGAAGTGCGGATTTTGGGTGAAAAGGCTAAATCAGATGATAGTAATCGCTGGCGGGCTTTATTTAAAAAGGAAGTTAAACCGCAGCCCGGTGATATTGTCTTTAAGATCGACGGCAGCGTCTATTACTAGCCTGCTTTAACAGTTGATGATCTCGATCAAGCCGAGTTTTTGAAATATTTGGTGGCAATTAGTTCATGAAGTCGCTGGGAAAGTCAACCAGCGGCTTCATTGTTTTCAGTAGTTTGGATTTACCGGAAGTTGTTACTAGGCGCCGATGACGGTGACAATAACAGTCCTTTTCCGGCGCGGCCCGTCAAATTCGCAAAAAAAGATGTTTTGCCAGGTGGAAAGACCCATCTTCCCGTCCAGGAGGGGAATTGTTTCATTAGGCCCAACCAGGCCTGCTTTCAGATGGGCATCGGCGTTACCATCCTGGCGATCATGTTCCCAGACTCCGCGAGGAATTACCCCGGACAGCAGCTTAATTACATCGTTCTGGACACTGTCGTCCCAACCCTCCTGGATCATTACTGCCGCTGTCGCCCCCTGGGCATAAACATTTATCAGCCCGTTTTGCAAACCGCTTTCCCGTGCTGCCAGCTCAACCCGGTCGGTTATATCTAACAGCATTTCCCGGTTGGCTGTGCTAAAAGTTATTTCTACCCGTTTACAGTCCATCTCGCCCCTCCCATAGACCAGAATAATGGGGACGGTTCTAAATATTCCAGAACTCCCGGTCATTTCTGCCAGTTTTTATCTATTTCATTGTGAGGGTGTTTCTTATATTTATAGCCCTCTTTAACTTCAGCCTAAAATAATTAGAACCGTCCCCAATATTTTCAATATTTTAGGTCTGGAATAATTAGAACCGTCCCCGATATTTTATTGGTTGGGGATGCCGAATGAAGACATGTATACGGCAAATTCGGCTTCCCCGTCTATTTCGATGACCCGGTTTACTTCTTCGTCAAAAAAGGCCCCTACCTGGCAGGATCCAAGGCCGCAGGATACAGCGGCCAGGGCGGCGTTCTGGGCGATATGGCCGGCGTCCAGGTAAATATAGCGGTAAGCGCGCTGTTCATATTTCCATTTTGACCGCTCGATTACAGCCGTCCAGACCAGGTTGAAGGCTGAATCACGCAGCATTTTTTGGCCGAGTGCCGCCCGGGCCAGATCCAGGCCAAAACTGCCTTCTCGCAGAAGGGTTAAGGCATGGTAGGGCACCTGGTAATGATAAACACCGGGTTTTAATCCCTCCACGTTATTGATCTGGCAGTAGGTTTCAACCGGGTACAGCGC
>PWFM01000086.1 GCA_003553895.1 Syntrophomonadaceae bacterium
GTTTCTAAAAGGCGCGCTTCCCGCATGGAGATGATTTTTTCATCGCACATCCGCTTCAAAAGCTGCCGGACCCGGCCCGGTTCAAATTCATGGCCGTTAAGGCTGCTGATTACTTCCCGCCAGGGACGGGCCTGGCCGGGCTCGATGCGGTAGATGCGGATCCATCCGCCGCCGCCGCGCCTGCTCTCAACCAGGTAGCCTCTTTCGAGCGAAAAGCGCCTTTCGATAACATAATTGATCTGGGAAGGTACGCAGGAAAACTTTCTGGCCAGCTCGCGGCGCTGGATTTCAATATAGCGCTCCGAGCTTAAAGCCAGCAGTTTTTTTAAATACTCTTCGATGCAATCTGTCAGGTTTGGCATCTTTTACTGCCCTTCCCTTTTAATGTCTGACTATCTCTGACCTTAACTAATGATAGCCTGTTTACGGGGTAAAGGGCAAGTTCTACAGGAGTCTTTATGGGGCTTCAGAAGCGATTGAGAAAGATATTGTCCATTAATACTCGTTCTTACAGCTTTTTGCTCCGGTTATTGATGCAATCTGTTTAAACAGGCCTTATAAATAGCCTTCCGGGTGACCCTCACCGGGAACCGGATCACCTTCCCAGTAAATCTCGTTTACTCCCTCAACCTCGTAAAGGTTACTGCACAGCTTTTTGTGATCAAGTTTGTCTGGCACTTCTACTAAAAACTCGATATTGACCATTTCTTTGCCGTTTTCATCCTGCTGTTCGGGGGTGCTCAGCTCGCTTTTGCGGATGTTGACCAGGGCCTCCCCGAGGATCAAACCGATCCGGCCCAGCAGGCCGGGCTGGTCAACAGCCCTGACCACGAGCCTTTTCAGGCGGCGCCGGTAAAACAGGCTTCTTTCCACCCGGCGCAGGGTGAGCAGGCTGATCAAAGCCAGGGCGGTAGTGACAACAGATCCCAGGTAAAAACCGATGCCCACGGCGAGGCCGACACCCGAAACCACCCAGATGGTTGCGGCCGTGGTCAGCCCGCGGATACTGCCGCGCTGCTGCAAAATGGTCCCGGCTCCGATAAAGCCGATCCCGGTAACCACCCCGGCGGCAATCCGCCCCGGGTCGGGGTGGTAATCGGGGCCCGCATGTCCCGCAAAGCCGTAAGCGGACACCATCATCAACAGCGCCGAACCGGCGCAGACCAGGATGTGGGTCCGGAAACCGGCCGGGCGGTTATGCCGTTCCCGCTCATAACCGATCACGCCACCAAGAATGACAGAAAGAATTAACCTGAGAACTATTTCCCATTCACTGATAAACATCTTTAAAACTGCCCCCCGTACGTATAGATAGACTGGGCCACCGCAGTGGCGGCCACAGCCCCGTCCGAGGCGGCGGTTATAACCTGCCTTAAATATTTTTGGCGGATATCTCCGGCGGCATAAACCCCGGGCAGGGAAGTCTCCATCTTGTTATTGGTGGCAATATAACCGTTCTTATCCCTGTCCAGCTCGTGGCCCTCTAAGAAGGGGGCATTGGCGGTGCGTCCGGCGTAAATGAAAACACCGTCGACGGCCAGGTTGCGCTCCTTGCCGTCCTGCTTCAGCTGTAAGCCCCGGACCTTGTTATCGCCTTCTATTTTACTGACCGTAGTGTTCCAGAGCACTTCAACGCCCGGCAGGCTGAGAACCTGGTCCTGCAGCCCTTTGACCCCCCGAAACTGGTCGCGGCGGTGGATCAGGTATATTTTTGATGCGAAGCGGTCCAGGAAGATCGTTTCCTCCAGGGCGGCGTTGCCTCCGCCGATTACGGCCACTTCTTTGTTTCTAAAAAAGGCGGCATCGCAGGTGGCACAGTAGGAAACACCCCTGCCCAGCAGCTCCTGTTCACCTTCCGCCCCGAGCAGGTTCGGCTCGGGCCCGGTGGCAATGAGGACTTTTTTGCTTGCATATTCTCCGGCCGAGGTAAATATTTTTTTGACCTCGCCGGAGAGAGCCACTTTTTCTATTTCCGCCGTATGCACGGGCACCTGCAGGTTTTCAAGCTGCTGATTAAGGAGCATCCCGAATTCCGCCCCGGAAATCCCTTCCGGGAAGGCCGGAAAATTGTCCAGCCGGTCGGTGGAAGTGATCTCTCCGCCAACCATCATCTTTTCCAGGATCACCACCGAAAGGCCGGCCCGGTTGCCGTAAAGCGCGGCCGTTGCCCCGGCCGGGCCTCCGCCCAGGATGGCCAGGTCGTATAACTGATTTTCTGCCATTTCAACTTCCTCCTGTTTTCCGTTTATCTTAACCTGTTTATATTGTCAATTTGTCAGCGTGCAAGTTTACCTTTTAAGATCTATAAATATTATGGGCCATCGGCGAAGTCATGTCAATTTCCAGGGCAAAATGCTTGAATGATAGCTGGTGGATTATGATATAATAGGCATACAGCCACAACAGTGAGCTGACACTGCACAAGGAGGCATATAACGATGCAAGAACAAGTTGAAAAAGCCCTGGATAAAATCCGCCCGGCCCTGCAAAGGGACGGAGGCGATGTTGAACTTGTAGAAGTTGGAAACGACGGAGTGGTAAAAGTAAGATTGACCGGTGCCTGCGGCGGTTGCCCCATGTCCCAGATTACGCTCAAGCAGGGCATTGAAAAAGTCTTAAAGCAGGAAATTTCATCTGTTAAAGAAGTAGTGGCCGTATAACCGGTTGATTAATTAAAAAACCCGGGGAAACCCGGGTTTTTTAATTGAAAGGGGAAAGCACCACGACATGGCGGAAATATATCTCGATAACAGCGCTTCCACCCGCCCCCATCCCGAAGTGAGCGACTTCATGGGAAGCATCCAGGACAGGGAGTACGGCAATCCTTCATCACTGCACCAAAAAGGGCTCGATTCAGAAAAGCTGCTCGAAGAAGCCCGCCGGAGGATTGCCGCTTTTTTTAGCGGGAAGGAAGATGAAATATATTTTACTTCCGGGGGAACGGAAGCCAATAATCTCGCCGTCAAGGGAGCGGCGCTGCGCAACCGGAACCGGGGCCGGCACCTGATTACCAGCCAGATCGAACACCCTTCGGTCTTAAACTGCTTTCGCTACTTAGAAGAGGAGGAAGGGTTTGCTGTCGATTACCTGCCGGTGGACAGCCGGGGGCTTGTCGATCCCGGACAGGTAAAAGAACTGGTAAATAAGAATACTATCCTGGTCAGCATCATGCATGTCAACAATGAGATCGGCTCCATCCAGCCCCTGGAAGAAATCGGCCCCCTGATCAAGGCCGGGAATCCTTCGGCATTACTGCACGTCGATGCCGTGCAATCTTTTGCCCGCATGGAGCTCGATTTAAAGGCCTGGCAGGCCGACCTGGTCAGCTGCAGCGCCCACAAAATCCACGGGCCCAGGGGAGCCGGTGGTCTCTGGGTAAAAAAAGGAACCCTGCTGCAGCCGCTTTTACACGGCGGCGGCCAGGAAAAAGAGCTGCGGCCGGGAACAGAAAACGTCCCTGCCGCGGCCGGTTTCGGGTTGGCCGCCCAGCTGACGGGCGAAAGCAGGCAGCGCAAGGCAGATGCTACCAGTAGCCTTAAACTGGCTTTTTACAGGACCCTGCTAAATAGCGGCGTTGAGTTCCATGTTAACGGGCCTTCCCCGGAAGAAGGAGCGGTGCATATTATCAACCTGTCTTTCCCGGCCCTTCCAGCAGAGGCGCTATTGCACTCCCTGGAAGAACGGGGCATTTTTGCTTCGGCCGGATCGGCCTGTCATTCCCGAAAACCTGAGCCGAGCCACATCCTCCAGGCCCTTAACCTGGACGACAGGCGCCTCTATAGCGCCCTGCGGTTCAGTTTTTCCATCAATAACAGCGAAGAGGAAGTAGAGTTCGCCGCCGCGGAGACGGCGGAAGCGGTTAAAGAACTGAAGTCGTTCTTAAACCGGTAAAGTATCACGGAGATTTAAGACAAGGAGGACTGCAATGCCGGCAAAAATACTGGTTCGCTACGCAGAGATAGCCCTTAAGGGCAAAAACCGCGGCCTCTTTGAACAGCAGCTGCAGAACAACATCAAAGAAGCGTTGGCAGGTTTTCAGGCTGATGTAAAAAAGATCCAGGGCCGCTTTTTAGTCAGCGGGCCGGAAGAGGAACGCGATAAAATACTGGGACGGTTGAGCAAGGTTTTCGGGGTAGCTTCAGTCAGCGCTGTAGAGGAAACCGGGCTTGATATGGAAGACATAAAAGAGCTGGCCTTAAAAATGGCCGGCCGGGTTAGCGGTGATCAGGAAGAGTTTAGAGTTGAAACCAGGCGGCCCAACAAACATTTCCCTTATCCTTCACCGGAAGTCTGCAGGCTGGTTGGAGCCTACCTGCAGGAACATATCCCCCACCTGAAAGTCAACCTGGAACAACCTGACTTTACCATTTTCATCGAAATCAGCCACCAAAAGGTTTTTCTTTATCTCGACCGTCTTGAAGGGCCGGGCGGGCTGCCGGTCGGTATCACCGGCAAAGCCCTGCTGTTGCTTTCCGGCGGGATCGACAGCCCCGTTTCCGGGTGGCTGGGCATGAAACGGGGCCTGACCATTGAGGCCCTCCATTTTCACAGCTATCCCTTTACCAGCAGGCGATCGCAAGAAAAGGCCGTGGACATCTGCCGCAAGCTGGCCTCTGCCGGGGGCAGGATTACCCTGCACATGATCAACATGGCTTCTATCCAAAAAGCACTGCGCGCCCAATGCCCCGAAGACCTGGCCATTATCCTGCTCAGAAGAATGATGCTCCGGCTGGCTGAAAAGCTTAGCGCAGAGCGGGGGCTGCAGGCCCTGCTAACGGGCGAAAGCCTGGGCCAGGTGGCAAGCCAGACCTTAGAAAGCATCATGGTAACCCAGCAAGCGACAGGGATGTTAATTTTAAGGCCTCTTCTGGGTATGGATAAAAAAGAAATTGTTAATAAGGCGGCGGAAATAGAGACTTATGATATCTCCATCCGCCCTTATGAGGACTGCTGCACCCTCTTCCTGCCTCGAAACCCGGTTACCAGACCAAAACTGGAAGCAGTGGAAAACCAGGAAAAAAAGCTGGACCTTGCAGGCTTGCTGGCAGAAACCTTAGAAACTCTGGAAACAACTCAGGTTGAAGGATAGCCGCTGTTAGCCCGGTTAAAGATTCTTAAGCCGGCCCGCAAGCTGATCCTGCTTGACAGCTTCAAGCAGCACTTCCGGGCCCGGAAAACGGGCTTTATCTTCGGTAAGCCGTGAGAAATAGAGGGCGTCGGTGGGACACCAGTTCAAGCAGCGCAGGCAGTACATGCAGTGGTAGAGGCGGATCGGGTAATTATCCTCATCCAGCTCAATTAAGCCCTGGGGGCACTGAACCACACAGGTCATGCACTGGATGCATTTATCATGGTGTATGCCGAAACCAAACAAGAAGTAGTTAAGCAAAAAGTCAATGCCGTATGAGTAGATCAGGCGGTAAGGCAGGCCAAAAATGATGCTCATCGGGGTGGCTATCCTGTAGATATCTTTAACTCCCTTGAAAATATTGTCCAGGTATTTGAGAAAAATGTCGATATTATTTCTGGCCTCATCACTTTTCTTGACCAGCAGGCGGCCGCTATTTAAATGGTCAAAGCTTTTTCTCATTACTGCGCTGGCCGAATAAATAAAGGTCTGGTCAATATGCCCGGCAAAGGTAAATCCTTTATCGGTCAAAACCTGGCTCATAAAATTTTCGTAATCTCCCTGGGCGCCGTCATGGGTGGCAAAGGAAAAAACCCGCTTCGGTTTCTTGAACCGGGGTAAATCCAGCAGGAAACGAATCATTACCGGGGCGGGTCTGAATCCGTAAACCGGTGAGCCAAAACCGATAATATCGTAATCATCCCATTCATGCTCCAGGCTTTTTAAAACCGGGTTTTCAGCGGCAGAATTCAAAGCATCCCGCAACTTTACATAAGGCCAGGGGTACTTGCTCAATGGCCTTTTTTCTTCAGCCCTGATCGTGTAAGGCAGGGCCACCGGTTTTTTTTGCCATAACACGGTTATATCCGTTAGCTCTTCAAGGTTGAGCAGGTCACAGCTGTGCCCGCGCTTTTCCATTTGTTCCTGGATTAACTGGGCAAAATGCCTGGTTATGCCCGTCCCTGAGAAGTAAACAAGCAAAGCTCTGTACATCTTATCCACCTTCTTCACCTACTTACTTATTATAAAGCAAACCGGCCCGTGAAACAAAGGGATTCTAATAAGCAGAATTGCAGTATTTTTATACTTTATAAGGCAATACATAGAAAAGAACGGCAAAAAAGTGGCAGATACTGCCTCCAAGGACAAACAAGTGCCAGATGGCATGCCTGAGGAGTTTTTCCCGGCCGGCGTAAAAGATCATGCCCAGGGTGTAGGAAAGACCCCCGGCAGCAAGGAATACAATGCCGTTTATGGGCAGGGCGGAAACCAGATCCTGGATTGAAAAAACAATCAACCAGCCCATCAAGAGATAAAAAAGCGTTGATATGACAACATGACGGTTAATGAAAAATACCTTGTAGACTATGCCCAGCAGGGCCAAACACCAGATAACCCCAAACATAACCCAGCCCCCGCTATCTCTGAGGGTTACCAGGGTGAAGGGAGTGTAAGTGCCGGCTATGAGGAGAAATATGGCAGAGTGATCTATGATTCGAAAGATCGATTTTAGATGCGGCTTTTGAATACTGTGATAAAGAGTTGATGATAAATAGAGCAAAACCAGGGTAGTTCCGTATATGCTAAAACTGACTATATGCCAGGCGTCGCCGTAAAGGGCGGCAAATACAACCAGGAGAACCAGGGCAGCTATGGCCAAAAGTGTCCCGATACCGTGGGTGATAGAATTGGCCGTTTCATTGATGATATTAATTCTTCGGGTATCTTCCATGCTTTCTTCAGGGCCCTCTTTTCGCCTAGAAAGAATCAATGTTCATATTGTATAGCTTCTCTGCCCCGCTTGTCTATAAATTAAACTTGATCAATTATAATTAGTTCTATAAAATGTCAGATCAATTACGAGCCAGCCAGAGCGGGCGAAAGGTTAGGCCCTTAACCCTGAAGTTCTGCGTTAATTTGGCAAAACATTTTGAAACGATCCCGGAAACTCAGGTGTAAACTGGGTTTATAAGGGCTCATTTTGAAAACCAACTTTAATGGAACTGGCTCGTTCAGGTTAGGCTTAGCTGTTTAATAACCGCCCTCGTTTATTATCCAGCAATAAATATACCGTAAAAAAGTAGAAGAAATAACCTTCCTTATCATTATATAAGCTGATAAATCATTTCAGCGATTATTTAAGTTATGGCACTTGCAACAGCAAATGAATCCGGGTCTGTAGATATCCACGTAGGGGCTGGAATAATTAGAACCGTCCCCGATATTCCGTCTGGGCATAAAAAGAACCGTCCCCGATATTTTGGGTGACGGTTCTTTTGAAAGAGTTCTCTGGCGGGGACCTACTCTCCCGGGGGCTTCCGCCCCGAGTACCATCGGCGCAGGAGGGCTTAACTTCCGTGTTCGGGATGGGAA
>PWFM01000057.1 GCA_003553895.1 Syntrophomonadaceae bacterium
ATCAAGGCCTACATCGTTCTTCGAGAAGGCGAAACCATGACCGAACAAGAAGTGATTGAATTCTGCAAGAAAAATATGGCTTCTTACAAGGTCCCGCGGCAAGTTGAATTCAAAGATGAACTGCCCAAATCAATGGTCGGAAAAATCTTAAGGAGAGCCCTGGTAGAAGAAGAACAGGCTAGAAGAAACAAATAATAAAGCAGTCAAAATTGGCTTCGGGCCATCTGTATAGCTTGACCCTATAGAAAGAATAGGGACATGTAAATTTGTTACTGCTGTCGCTGAAAATATGCTATCATTAAGCGGGTTGCTAAAAATAACCGGGAGTTCTCGGCAGTAACCCGGTGGAGGTAATTAATGCTGAAAGGGTTTTACAGGCTGGGCCGTCCCATAAATGCTTTGGCCGGTTGTGTGGCCGTTTTTGTCAGCGGTTACGTAGCCGGCGCTCCATCTTGGCTGCCGGTAATCCTGGCAGCGTCCGTGGTCTTGCTCATTACCGTCTCCACCAATGCCTGGAATGACTACATCGACATTGATATAGACAGGATCAACAAGCCCGGCAGGCCTCTGCCTTCCGGCGAGATCAGCCCGCGGCAGGCGCTGATTTTTTCTACTGCCGGTACCGTTCTGTCTCTGGGGATTGCCGCATTTATTAATCTGCATGCTTTCTATATTGCCATCGGAGCCAACCTCTTGCTCTACCTTTATTCCTGGAAACTTAAATGTACCGTGCTGTGGGGCAACGCAGCAGTAGCTGCTATCGTAGCTCTTTGTTTTATTTTTGGCGGGGTGGCGGCAGGCAACATCCAGCCTACTTTGATGCTGGCCGTCACGGTGTTTTTTGCTATGATGGGCAGGGAGATCCTGAAAACCATGGCCGACTACAGGGGGGATTTGCAGGAGCGGTGCCGGACCATAGCTACGGCCTGGAGCAAACAAACTGCCTGCAACTTCATGATTGCTTTTCTGGGGATAACCGCACTGGTGATGCTGGCCGCTTTCTTTATCGAACAATACAGCGTTTTCTATTTATTAATCGTCGTTTTCTGTATGCTCCCCCTGTTTGCTTATATAGCCTTTAATGCCAGGCGCACAAACTCTGAGGACAAACTGGAGCGGTTGAGCCTATTTATGAAATATGGTTTTTTTGCCTGGTTCTTAGCAGTCGTGCTGGGAGCAAGTTAGCCTTAAACCTGTTTTAAGTGGAGCAGCATTATCAACACCGTGACCGGATTAACTTAATTATAAAGGGTATATCGGGATGTGCCTTTAAAGCAATGTTAACAGGAAAATCACCAGGGTGGTTGCCACGGGGACGGTCAAATCATCGGTGGTTGAAGGTGAAAACAGCTCAAACAGGGTTCCGGCCAGGGCAGTGACCAGGGCATAGATCAATACCAAATCCAGGGTTAAGATCTTCTGGTGATTAGGATTAAAGAGGCCGTAATAATAAAAAGCCCCGTAACAGAGCAGGAAGGCCGAGGCGAAAAAGGTCAGCGATCCTTCCAGGGTCCTCTGGGAGCCGGTATAAGAAAGGGCAATTTTTATACGACCGTAGTTTTTGCCCACCATCGAGGCGAGCGAATCGCTGATGATCATGATTAAAATACCACAGATGGGAAAGTAAAGCCGGTAAGGGGCGAACAGGACAAATATTGTGAAAAGCAGGGTGATGGAGAGACTGTAATAAAAGGGGCCCTGCAGGCGTCCTACTTTTTGTTCCGCTTCTTCGCCGATTGCTTCATACAGCTCCTGCAGCTGCTTGACGGAGCTGTCCCGGGCGCTGAAATAAACGGCAACGGTCAGGCTCAGGGCAATCACTACGGCATGCAGGGGCAGGATGAAGAAAGGGACAATTAAAACCACCAGGCCGGTAAAAAGATGGATGGTTTTGCGGGCAACAAATTTAGACATAACCCCTTTATGCTCAAGAATAACAGGGATAAGGACGGTAAGCAAAATATAACCGTAAGCGATACCAACAAGGGTTAAATCATGTAAAAAATCGGCTATGCTGTAGTTTGTAATTATGTCGATAAAAGCGGACATAAATATTTTTGGTATATCTTTTAGGTGGGAGGTCAGATTACATTGCCTGCCAGATATACTCCTTTCTGTAGTCACCTGCTGCCGCAGGGCTGCTGATTATTGAACATAGCATTATTTACAAAAAATAAGCCTTATTAACAGGGGCAAAACTTTAGGGAGCCTGCTATAAGGTTGGATGGTACCTTAAAAAACTGGTTTTGTAAAGTATCCCCCATAAGGGATATAATGTCAAGTAAAATCAGTTTTCCAATATCTTGCCGGGAGGGCATCAATGGGACGTGACTACGAGGTCATCGTTAAAATTCACCATGAAGCAGTTTAAAAACAGAGGTCATGATTATAAATGAACAAATGAAAAGGAGAAAAATATGAAACCCACGCTACCCCTGGGCAGGGCTATAGCATATGCTGTAGGGCAATTTGGCTGGGCCCTGGTGATCGGGATTATTATTAACTACCTGGTTTATTTTTACCTTCCGCCTGGTGGCGCCGGGCTGCCTCGCTTGATCCCCGAGTATTATTTCCTGGGCTTTATCTCAGTTATCGGCTTGATTACTATGGGAGGGCGGTTTTTGGATGCCGTCACCGATCCCTGGATCGCCAGCCTTTCGGACCGCTCTTCTTCCAGGATCGGACGGCGGATCGCCTTCATGGCTGCCGGGGGGCTGCCCATGGTCATTCTCATGTTTTTGGTTTTTTTCCCTCCGCACGGTGCGCCCAGCACGGGAAACCTGGCCTGGCTTGCCGTTAGCGTCCTGCTATTTTATATCGCCTTTACGGTTTACAATGTTCCCTATACGGCTTTGATTGCTGAGCTGGGCCATAATCCCAGGGAGCGGCTGAATTTGTGCACTTATATTTCTGTTACCTATTTTATGGGCATGGTGGTAGCGGCCCAGGCGCCGATTATGTTCGGGATTTTCGAAGAGGCGCTGGATATTTCGCGGGTGGGAGCGGTTCAGGTCTCTTTTGGGATACTGGGCCTTCTGGCCCTTGTCTGCCTTTATATTCCCGTTTTCCTGGTCAATGAAAACAAATACAGTGTTGGTGAGCCCACTTCAGTTCCCTTGAAAGAATCGCTGCGCTTGACCTTCAGCAACCGTCATTTTATAGTTTTTACCGTGTCCGATTTAATATACTGGATTTTCATGACCATTCTCCAGACCGGATTGATTTATTATGTCACCGTCCTGCTGCGCCAGCCGGAAGATTTTTATTCTTTCCTGTTCATCCTGCTCATGGGCGGGTCTTTTGTTTGCTACCCTCTGGTAAACCTGGTGGCAAAACGGGTAGGCAAAAAGCCGGTTCTGATCTTTTCCCTGGTCCTGTTTGCCCTGTCTTTGCTTTTAACTTCCCAGTCCGGCCAGGACTGGATACCTTTGCCCCTGCGCCTGCAGGGTTACCTGTTGGTGGCCCTGGCCTTTTTCCCGCTGGCCGCCTACGGTATCCTGCCCAACGCGATTGTCGCTGATATTGCTGAAAATGATTCCCTGCGTACCGACAGCCACCGGGAGGCCATCTTTTTCGGAGCCCGTAATTTCATGATGAAGCTGGGGCAGATGATTGCCATGCTGGTTTTTACTTCGCTTTTAGTATTTGGTCGGGACGTGGGAGACGACCTGGGAGTCAGGCTAACCGGCCTGGCCGGGGTTGGTTTTTGCCTGTTAAGCCTGGTTTTCCTCAAGCTTTACAACGAGAAGAAAATACTTACCCAGTCGGCTCGTTTAAAAGAGAAAATGGAAAAGGCTGCCCCGGATGCCGAAGGAGCCGGCTAATATAGATCCGTTTATCCAACCGGGTTGCCGCGGCCATATCAGTAATTGCAAGCATTTTTAATGTGCAGGATGTGATCTGAGATGAGGGTGAAAGTATTTGCCCCGGGTAGAGTTAACCTGATCGGGGAGCATACCGACTACAATGATGGTTTTGTCCTGCCCCTTGCTACCGAAATGGGCATCATTATGGAGGCTGCGCTGCGCGGTGACAGTTTAATCAGGGCCCGCGCCCTTGATATGGGTGAAGAAACTTCTTTGTCTCTGGCTGATCTAGCCCCGGGCGGCGGGCGAAACTGGTGGGATTACCCGGCCGGGGTCTGCTGGGCCTTTCTTGAAGAGGGCTGCCGGATCAGGGGCGCCGACATTACCTTCGGAGGGGACATCCCTATAGGTTCGGGTCTCAGTTCTTCGGCTGCTCTCGAGGTGGCCACTGCCGCCGCCTTGAATTACCTGAATAACTTGCAACTGGATCCCGTTAAGCTGGCTTTGCTCTGCCAGAAGGCAGAAAATAAGTATGTGGGGGTGCAGAGCGGGATCATGGATCAGTTTGCCTCCGTTCTTTCTCGGTCCGGCAAGGGTCTTTTTATTGACTGCCGCTCGCTGGAGTACGAGCATGTTTTTCTGGATCTGCCCGGGCAGGAACTGGCCCTCATTGACAGCAGGGTTAAGCGAAGCCTGGCCGGTTCGGAGTACAACCGGCGCCGCGAAGAATGCATGGAAGCGCTGGCCCTGCTTAATAAATATCTAGGTGAAACCAGGTTATCTCTGCGGGATATAACCGGTGAGGAAGTCGAAGCTGCCCGGCCCGGCATGCCTGCAATCCTTTACCGGCGTGCGCGGTTCGTGGTGGAAGAAAACCGGAGAGTGCTTGAAGCGGTTAAGGCTTTCCAAAAGGGCGATCTAAGAAAAGCGGGTCAGTTGATGAATGCTTCCCACGAGGGTCTGCGCGATCTTTATCAGGTCAGCTGTCCGGAACTGGACCTGCTGGCGGAAACAGCCTGGGCGGCGCCCGGGGTTTGGGGCGCGCGGATGACCGGGGCCGGTTTTGGGGGCTGTGTAATTGCCCTGGTGGAAAAAGAAAGCCTGCCGGCTCTTAAAAAGCGAATCCTGGAAAAGACAGCCGGTGTTCTGGCTAAACAACCCCATTTTTATCATACCAGGCCGGCCGGCGGAGTAAGATTGCTCGATCAGGCTGATTTATAAGCACCCCAGGGTTTAGTTTGCGGCTTTTGACTCTGTTTCATCAAGGCCCGGCTCTAAAAGTGCTTCAATTGTTGTAACCGTGGGGATGGTTTTGATGCCACCGCCAGGCGGTTTCAATGATCGTGTCAAGATCGGAATAGCGCGGTTTCCAGTCCAGTTCTTTTCTGATTAGCTCTGAACCGGCAATAAGCACGGAGGGATCTCCGGGTCGGCGCGGTCCGATCCGGTAGGGGATCCTTTCGCCAGTTATTTCTTCCGCCTTCTTGATCACTTCCAAAACCGAAAAACCAACCTGGTGGCCTAAATTATAAACCGCTTTCTTCTTTTCCCCCCTCAACAGAGCTTCCAGGGCTAACAAGTGGGCTGAAACGAGGTCGCAGACGTGGATATAATCCCGGACCGGCGATCCGTCGGCTGTGGGGTAGTCGTCACCGTAAACGGCGAGTTTTTCCCGGCCGACAGCAGCGGCCAGGACTCGCGGGATCAAGTGGGTTTCCGGATCGTGGTCTTCTCCCATCTGACCTTCCGGGTCGGCTCCGGCAGCGTTAAAATACCGCAGGGAAGTATAGTTTAAATCGCCGGCGCCGGCGGTGGCGGCCAGGATTTTTTCTATAAAGAGTTTCGACTCGCCATAGGGATTGGTCGGCTCGAGGGGATGGTCTTCTGCGATCGGCACTGCCCGGGGTTCGCCGTATACAGCAGCTGTTGAAGAAAAAACTAATGTTTTGGTCCCTGCCCTGAGCATGGCTTTCAAAAGGTTCATGGTCCCGGTCAGGTTGGGGTAAAAAGTACCCAGGGGGTCTTGAACCGATTCGAGGACGATGCTCTTTGCCGCAAAATGAATTACCGCTTGCGGCTGCAGCTCCGCAAAAACAGTCTGCAGTTTGTTATCTTCCAGTAGATCGAGGCGGTAAAAAGGAGTGCCTGCCGGCAGAGCGGAGCGGTGTCCGGTGCTCAAGTTGTCTATAACCGCCACTTCGTACCTTTCATCCACCAGCTTTTTAACTACATGGCTCCCGATATACCCGGCGCCGCCGGTGACCAGGATCATAGTAAAACCTCCTCTTGTTTTGAAAGATGTGAACAAGCATCTCCGTTATAAAAAGTACGGAGCATTCAAATTGATTTGTGTCGCTACAGCAATCCTGTTACTTATTCTATATCATGGCGTTAATTTAATAGCCGAAAAGTCCTTCGTTCTGTTTAAGATATAAATAAAGATGGCCAATTAACTTTCTGAACTGTCTCAGCAGACCAGTTAAGCTCTTCTCCCTCATTTGCTTTAGCGTGTTACAACTTATAAATCAGTATGGTTAACTTCTCGCAAATCCAGTTTTGCCCTGCTTATTGTGAAGCCGTAGCGGCATCTGATTCCTTTTTTCAACTTGTATTCATCGTGCAGGGCCAGCAAACCCGGCAAATCTCCTCCCGCTCCTTTCTGCCGGTAATCGATATTGAGCGTATTATTATCCCGGTGGGGCAGTTCATGAATATGTTTCGCTTCTGCCAGGTCTTCCATGCTGTAGGGCCAGGCGCTCACATTGAGCAGTGTGCCCGCCGCGTCCTTAAAGAGCAGGCCGCGGCCGTTTTCATCGGTTACGGCCATCCACCTGACATCGGTGCGGTTGCCGTTTTCCTGGGGGTAAAGGTAGTTGTGACAGACTTCTTCCACCGGGAGGGAATGAAGGGCAATCAAACCTCCCGTTTTACGATCTTCCATGGTTTCATGGGGCCCCCGGCCGAACCAGGTCATACGTCCGTACCTGCCCGGTACTTCTAACTGCATTCCGAAACGGTCAAGATCTCTGGCCGGAGTGAACTCGCTGTAGATTTCGATTGTGCCATCAATACTGGCCGTATAAACTATTATTAAGGGGCCTTGCCCGAGCTTGAGCGCCGAGCGCACCGTTACTTCCACATCACCAGCCGGTTTCTGCCGCCATTTTATATCCAGCGTTTTTCTGCCGGCGGCGGCATTTTTCCAGGGGTTTTCTCTTTTAAGAAAAGAAATAAAGTTGCCCGCGCCGAAATCATTGCAGGTGGTGACCCGCCAGAAGTTGGGCCTGAGGGGTGAAGCCAGCTGTTCTTCTTTCCCGAAGGTAAGGGACGTGATCTCTCCTTTTTCTTTTTCCACCATCAGGTTAAAATCCGGGCCGGTAATTTCAATCCCTTCCAGGCTTTCCCCTACCGCCAGACAATTTTCCGGCATCACTCTAGGCGTTTTATTGCCGGGCGCTTCGGAGTCAAACTGTCTTTTCCGGGCCCTGCTTTGTTCAGGAAAGTCTTTCGGTTCTCGATTCGATACCCGCGTTAATTCCAGAGCTTTCTGTGGATCTCGAGGCAAGGCAGATTTAGATTGTATTTGTTTTTGAGAACTGGTTTTTTCAAAGAGGGCAAACTGTTCCCAGGCCAGGACGTGGCCTCTGGCCGCCCAGGGCCGGTTTGCTCGCAGGGTAAAAATAAT
>PWFM01000127.1 GCA_003553895.1 Syntrophomonadaceae bacterium
ATTGCAGCCAGCATGGTCCTGGTTGAAGCCACATTTACCGGATCCAGCCCTTCTCTGAAAAGGATGGTGCCGAATAATCCGGTAGTCGCCCAGCATATTCCTGCGCCTGTAACCATCAGCAGGCCTTTAGTTTTGTTCATGGTTAGCTCCGGTAATCTTATTCATAAAAAGCATACAACGCTATTCTATCATATTTTGCCTCAAGTATTCCCCTGCATTTAAACCGGGCCGTTTATTTTGATTTGTTCAATGTTTATGTTACTATAAATAGTAAGGAAAGTTTCTGCGCCAGTCATTTTATCCACCATGCAAATAAATCTTTATTTTATGGATGGTAAGTATTATAATATTGCAGGATAAATTGACATAAGAATGCGGCTGACAGGTCTCATGCTTTGAACCTGTAGCTCCGCATTTATAGAAAGGTCTGTTTGAACTGTATTTTCTGCCGATTGTAGTTTTAGTGTTGCTTATTGCCTGGTTTATCTACAGCAGGCAGTTGAAAAATCTGGTCCGGCCTGTCAAATTTTTTGCCGAATGTTCCGGCGCGCCGAATTATGTTGCCGGGACCACAAGCGGTTCGCCTTTAAGCGATCTGGGCAGCCACTGTGGTTTTAAAGCGGTTACCGATAAAAAACCTGCTTCCTGTACTGCTCTCTTTGCCACCGTGGCTTCTTTCGGAGCGGGGCGTCTATATGATTTTGCGGCTTGCCTGTACGATGAAAACGGCAGGGCCTATTTTAAATCTCCTCAATCAAGAGAAATCCGCTTACAGCCTTACTCTATTGAAGAGAAGGCCAGGGACGGGGGCTATACGTTAAGCAGCAGGCTTTATTTTGCCCAGCACAACCTGGCCGTTTTTGAAACTGAATGGCAGGTTACCGGGGGAGGGGCTGATGAATCGAGGCGGGTCAAGCCGGCCTGTTTTTTGCTGCCCACCCGGGGGCGGGATTTGGAAAACCCCTATCCCCATTTTAATGGGTTTACCTCTTTCAAAGAAAGAGGGAGCGGTTTGCAGCTTACTAACCGCTATCGTTTGCCCGGCCTGAAAATGTTTGCTTATTTCCTGCCATCGTCCGGCAGCTATACCGGGAAAAAGGAACTGCAGGGTGAGTGGATGGAGTTAAAACCCGGTCATAAAATAACCTGGTCGGTTGTCATCTCCTTTTCTGCCGACAGCGAGGGAAGCCTTGCCGGGCGGGCAGAGAGGACCCTTCGCAATATGGAAAATGTAAAACGCGGCGCTGAAAGGCGCTGGAGCCGCTTTGAAGAGCAGCTGCCGGTGCCTTATGAGGCGAACAGGGAATCTTCCAGGACCATCTTAAAACTGGCTTCATGGGCGCTGCAAAACAGCCTTTACTACCCCCGGGGCAACATGAAAAGGTGGGGTTCTGTACCGGCCAAGGTTTATTTTCCCTTTATCTGGGGGTGGGATACCCCTCAGCATGTTTTGGGTCTCAGTGAATGGAACCCTCAGAAAGCGGCAGATGTATTGCTGACCCAGCTGGACGGCAATTTCTTTGCGCCGCGTGAAGCCCGGTTTAAGCTGAAAATAAAAGGAATCACCTTCTTGTCCGGGACCCAGAATAACCTGATTCCGAGCAAGCTAAACGATTATTTGCGCGGTGTTCTGGATTTTTATTCTCAACCTCCTCTCCAATCCTGGGCGGCGGTACGGGTATATGAGCGTTTCAAGGATGCCGAAGCAAAAAAAGAATTCTTAAAAGAGGCTCTGCCTCCTTTGCGGGAAAACCTGGCCTGGTGGGAAGAAAGCAGAAGGCTGAAAAACGGCTTTTTCTCTTATATCAACGGCCTGGAATCGGGGCTCGATGACAGCCCGCGGTTTTATCCGCCCAGTTTTTTGCCCAGCTTCATTATCGGCCTGGTCCCCCGTTTTTTCAGCGCAGTGGACCTGAACTGCTGGATTTTTCAGTCCTACATTAATGTAGCCTATCTCTGCAGGAAGGCAGGCTTAAAGGAAGAAGCTGCCGACTATTTAAAGCGCGGTTTTGCGCTGAAAGAAAAAATTGATCAGGATTCATGGGATCCGAAACATCAAGCCTGGCTCGATCGCCGCAACGGCAGGTTCATCGAAGTTTTTACTCCGACAGTGTGGTGGCCGGCTTTTGTGGGCGCGGCGTCCAGCCTTGAAAATATCCGCGCCGTAATCGAGAAATATCTTTTAAACCCTGAAAAGTTCTGGGGTCCACACGGCATACCGAGCGTGGCTTTTGATGATAAATCATACAACAGCCGGAAAGACGGTTACTACTGGCGCGGGCAAATCTGGATGATTAACAATTACACCGCCCTGGAAGTGTTGTTCCGGTATGGTTATGAGGAGGAAGCCCGGGAGTTACACCGGAGGCTGGTCCGCACCCTTTATAATTCCAGGGGTCTTTATGAGACTTACAACGGCAAGACCGGGGAAATAGGCTGGAGTTCTCGCGGGCCGGGCGATCCCGCTGTTATGCAGTTTGGTATGTCCTCAGCCTGGGCAACGCAAATTATTTTCTGCCGGTACCAGCATTTTCGCTACCTGTTTGAAGATACAAAAGAACTCAAAGGGCATATCCAGTGGGCGACCACTTTTGATTGCAGCCCGGGCTTATCGCCGCCGAGTGTGGAAGAAACCCCGGAAAATGCGGTCTTGAACGTTAATGTTCCCGGCGAGCATGCCTACGACGTTCCCAAACTGTATTTGAAAAGCAATGACGGCAAACCGCTTTTAGAGTCATCCCTTTTAAGCCTGCGGTTTGAAAACCCGGCCGGCTGCCTGGATCAATCTTGTACTATCGATTTTACCTGGCGGGGCGAACGCTACCGGGTCGGCCTGAATAAAAATTATCAGCTGCGGCCTTTTGCCCAAACAGGAAAACTCAGTTCCGCCTGAGGCGAGGGTGACGATATCAAAGTATATTGTTGCGAAGGACTCGCCTTGCCGAGGAGGTTTTGATTTGCTTATCGACTTATTTGTAAGAGGTCTGATCATGATGATTTTTATTTCGGGTTCTGTCGTGATCAGCTATTATACGACCAGGTTGATCGCCTTCCTGGTCCCATTTGCCAGGATCAGTGAAATATTTCTCTGGTCGGGAACGGTTTTTATTTCGGCGGCCCTGTTGATGGGTATTGCCTACTATTACGTTTACCACGGTTTCGGGGTTCAAACCGATATTATCCGTCGCAAACCTTCAGCCGGCAATAAAGTGGTCCTGACTTTTGATGACGGACCAAGCGAAGCATATACCCCTGATATTTTAAAAGTATTGGCTGAAAAAGGGGTCAGGGCCACGTTTTTCATGGTTGGCAACCATGTTGAAAAGTACCCAGAAATTGCAAAACAAATAGTCGAAGAAGGTCATGAAGTTGGCAACCATACTTATGGACACATTACGGTTCCCAATTCTCCACCGCCCCAGCTGGCCGCCCAGATTATGCGGACAAACCTGGTGATCCTCCAGGTTACAGGGACTTATCCCCAGTACCTGAGGCCTCCTCGGGGCCTCTATGATATGCGGATGCGCCGCATTGCAAAGCTGCTCGGCCAGGAACTGGTTTTATGGAGCCTTTCTTCCCAGGACTGGCATTCGAGGGCCACCAGAACCTCAATAACCAGGCGTGTAGTCGAAAGGGCCTCCGGTGGAGATATTATCCTTTTTCACGACAGCGGCTCCTTACTTAGCAGCGAAGGCGCAAACAGGAAACCGACGGTTGAAGCCCTGGGGCCGATCATTGACGGTTTGAGGGCAAAAGGTCTGGAGGTCTCTACAATGCAGGAATTCATGGGCTACCCGGCGGAGCAGGCCAGGCGCCTTTCCGGCTGACACTTGCCGTTTAAATTTAGCTTTCATAAGTGGTTGTTGTGAGCTGAATTCTCCGGGCAACCAGGTTTCTGTTAACGAAATAAATAGTTATTATATTACAGGTTCTCGGAAAGGGCAGGTGTAAAATGAAGTTTCAAAAAATGCTGCAGCAGAAAAAGCTAATTTACTTTGACGGAGGAATGGGATCTCTGCTGGCATCCCGTGGCTGCGATACGAGCGGGGTAAGCAATTTAAACAACCCGGAAGCGGTTCTCGAGGTTCACAGGGAGTATGGCGCTGCCGGGGCTGATATTTTGATAACCAATACTTTTACCATGAACAGGATCAATATTGAGACAACGGGCAAGGAGATAGATGTCGAAGAAGTCAACCGGGCCGGCGTGAGTCTGGCCAGGCGGGCAGCCGGGACGGAGAAGCTGGTCTTCGGCGATGTTGGTCCCACCGGCCAGCTTCTTGAACCGTACGGGAATTACACAGCAGAGCAGTTTTACGATAACTATGCCGAGCAGGCTGAAATACTGGCCGGAGAAGATGTTGATGGTCTGATCATTGAGACTTTTACCGACCTTCGTGAAGCAGAATGCGCCCTGAAAGCCTGCCGCGATAAGACCGATTTGCCGCTGGTGCTTTCGCTGGCCTATACCACAACCCAAAAAGGGGGCCGGACAATTATGGGCAGCACTGTGGAAGAAGCGGCTGCCATGGCCGAAAAATATAGAGCTGCAGCTGTAGGGGCAAACTGCGGCGATCTGGATCCTGAAGGGATGGCAGTTATTACCGGTTTATACCGGCAGGCCACCTCACTGCCCTTGATTATTCAGCCCAATGCCGGCAAGCCCAAGCTGGTGGGGAGTGAAACTCACTACGATATGGAGCCCGAAGAGTATGCGCAGGGTGTTATGAAGTGCATGGAAAACGGGGCGTCGATCTTAGGCGGGTGCTGTGGTACTACTCCCGCCCATATTGAAGCGGTAGTGAAAATGCCGGGTAGCCGTGGTTGAATGGAGCTTTGCGGCTCGCTGAACTAAAAACAGCAATGAAATAGATAACCGGGCTGGTCAATTAATTTACAGCCCGGCTTTTTCAGGCCCCGGGACAGGGCTAGTTTTGATTACCCTCTCCCGGGCTTTTATTATCACCGGAAAGACGGTAAGTCTTATCGAGGTAATCAATGGCAAATTGTTTTAAGTCCGGCTGATGACACATTGTCCCCATCATGGCGTACATGGTTGCCACCCCTTCGCAGGCCTCGGGGCTGCTTTCTTCTACCTTTTGGAGCGATTCGTTCAGGTCGCTCAAAAACCGGTCTCTGATTTTGCTGTGTGGGGGTGTAATAATCAGGTGCAGGGCGGGGGGAAGCTGCTGGCGCCCCAGTTGCCAGCCTTTTTCGGCCATAACGTCCGCCAGGGCAAAGACATCAATGTGGTTGGAGGCAACAGCCAGGATGCTCATTGCCGGATCCCCCAAAACTTTCAGCCTGCCGGTTTTCTCTATTCCTTCCCTCAGGATGCGGGTTGTTTCCATAACCTCACCTGCAAGCCTTTTGTATCCTTCTTCTCCCAGGTAATTGATGACTGCCCAGGCTGCGGCTATAGGACCGCCCGGCCGGGTTCCGGTTACCGTGGATGAGCCGAACAGGCCGCCCGGCCAGTCGGTAACAACAAAAAACTGGTAGCGGCGCAGCTCAGGATTGCGGTAAATAATGGTCGAGGCTCCTTTGGCGGAATAGCCGTACTTGTGCAGGTCGGCGGAGATTGAAGTTACCCCGGGAACCCGGAAATCGAAAGGCGGTATGCTGTAGCCAAGCTTCTCGAGAAAAGGCAGGAAGTACCCGCCCAGGCAGGCGTCCACATGCAGGTTGAGATTTTTTTCTAGGGCCAGTTCTCCCAGGTTCTCAATAGGGTCGATCACCCCGTGCGGGTAAGCGGGGGCTGAGCCTACCAGCATGATGGTGTTATCATTAATCGCCTCTCGCACAGCGTCCAGGTCGGCCCGGTAACTGCTGTCCAGGGAAGTTCGCACTGTTTTAACTCCCAGGTAATGGGCGGCCTTGTCCAGGGCCGGATGGGCGCTCTGCGGCAGGATTATTTCCGGTTCTGTAAGGCCCGGTCTCAGGTGACGGGCCTGGTCCCTGCTGGATTTAACAGTCATAAGCAGGCTTTCGGAGCCTCCCGAAGTCATTGTTCCCACGGCTTCACTGCCACCGTTAAGTAGAAAAGCCGTTTGTGCTACGACTTCCGTTTCGAATTTTTTCAGGCTTGGGAAGGCTTTTGGATCGAGGCCGTTGCCGTGGGCGAAAAGTTGAAAGGCTTCTTCAATTACTTCGTCAACGTCCTCCCCGGCGTGGTAGACCAATCCCCACGATTGGCCACAGGTCCAGCCCACATCTTTGCCGCGCGCTTCTTGCATTTCGGCGATGATCTTATCGCGGGGTAGACCTTGTTTAGAAAACTGCCCCGGATTATCTTTTGCCATTAATGGATCCTCCTTTCAGGGGTTGCCGGGATAACCGGGCTGATCCGGTGTGCCCAGAGATAGATTGTTAAGGTTCGGTTGGAGGTTGGCCCGTTGGTTTTTTAATCGGTTTAATATATGCATAAATATGGTTGACAATAATCTTTAGCACAGTAAAAATCGGGATGGCCAGGATAATGCCCAGAAGACCGCCCAGGCGGCCGGCGACCAGTACCAGAAGGATAATGGTCAGGGGGCTCAAGGCCATCCTGCGGCCCATTACCTGGGGGGATATAACCAGGCTCTCGAGCTGCTGGACTACTACGATGACAAAAATTACCAGCAACATGGTCAACGGCGAGTCAAGCAGCCCGACAACTACGGCGGGGATAGATCCGATGAAAGGACCCAGGAAGGGAACGATGTTGGTGATCAGGATGAACATGGCCAGGATCAGGGCATAATCGAGGCCGATGATTAGGAATCCGATATAGGCTAAAATACCCACGAAAAGACAGACAATGGCCAGACCCTGCACGTAGGTGCCAAGGAGTCTGTTCATTTCAGCCAGGGCGCTTTTGATGTTGTCCTTGTATTCTTCGGGAGAAAGGCGTTCCACCATGGTGGGGATGAATTCTCCGCCTTTTTCTTTGAGCATATAATAGAGCAGGAAAGGAATGATAATGATGGTTATAAAGATTCCGGTAATAAAATCGAACAAAGAGGCTATGCTTACGGCCAGCTGGGAAATAGCCCTGTTTACAATTCCGGCCAGGTTGTCTATGATTTCATCAATATCCAGCGCTTCCAGGTCCAGTATAGCGTCCAGGAGGGCATGATCTTCAAATTCCATGATAATTTGCTGTATTTCTCTAATCCCTTCCGGTATACTGACGGCCAGCCTGGTAAATTCAGCCTGGAGAATGGGACCGATGGCGAAAAACAGGAGGACCAGGAGCCCGATTATAAGCAGGAAAACGATCAGAATGGCCAGCGATCGGGGGACTTTACGACTGTGCATCCAATCTACAAAGGGAATGGTAAAATAATAGAGGACGCCTGAGACCAGGAATGATACAAAAAGGGCCTCGAAAGCCACCACGAGAGGCCTGAAGATAAAAGAGATTTCAGTGCCAATGTAAATAATTAAAAACAAGAGTAATAAGCCTACTCCTGTTTTAAATAATTTTGAGTCCCACATC
>PWFM01000176.1 GCA_003553895.1 Syntrophomonadaceae bacterium
GCTCCATCGTGGACAAAGGATACGCCGGGGGCATTATCTTCGAGTGGTCCGACGAGTGGGCCAAGAAAACCTGGAATACCGAACCGTTCATGGTTCCCTGGGAGCGGCAGGTGCTCTGGCAAAATGCCATGTGCCCCGAACAAAATTACGGCATTCTGGCCGTTGAACCGGAAGAAAGAAGCCGGGAACAGCTCTACACCACCTGGCATAAGAGTGAGAATGACGAAGTCTTCAGGACCCCGGAAGGCCGCCCCGCCTCTTTCGGCAAGATCAAATCGCTCGAAGCGGGAGTAGACGAAGCCTTCCTCTACCTGGCCTTTGAAATGGATAACGGGACAGGTCAGACGGGCGGCAATCCGCCCTGGGAAGAACTGGGCCTGGTGGTCGGCATCGATACCGGCATAAGTGAAGCGGGCGCTCTTTCCCTGCCCCTGTCCGGCCTGCCGGAGCTACCCGGGGGAGCCGAATTCATGCTCCACCTTAATTCGCCGGAAGAAGCCGAACTCCTGGCCGTTCCCTCCTACAACCGGGGTGAATTCAACTTCTACCCCGAACTGTACCCGGAAGAGGACTTTGTCAGGATTGAAACCCTGGTCAACCGAAAACGGGTTACTCCTGACAGCAGGGTATTTGAAGCGAAGTACTCAGATGAAAGCTCTCTGGAATACGGGCCCTTCGACCCGGATGATCCCGGCTATAACTCCCTGGCCCACTGGTACACAGAAGAAGAAAGCAGCCGGATAACAGTCCGCCTGCCCTGGATGCTCCTAAACGTATCCGATCCTTCCGAACACCGGCTGCTCCGGGACACCGGCGAATACAGCGAACACCCGGCCCGGGACGAGCTGTCTACAGCGCAAACAGATGGCTTCAGCTTCTATGCGGCCACCTACAGCAAAGATAATGGGGCGGCCCTTGATGCTGAAAACCTCCCGGAAGTGATCGACTTCGAACCCCGGCAGGGCGAAGAATTTATCGAACTTGCCCCCTACCGCTGGCCCGGCTGGGAAGAACCAGGCTACCGGTTCCGCCTTAAAGATAGTTATGATATTATTGCCGATTATTTCGGCGAACTGGAGTAAAAACACCCCGGGAAAGGAAAGGGAGACACCATGCGGCGCAGGCACGTTTTAGCAATCATCATCCTCATTATCGGCGGCTACATCCTGGCCTGGCACCTGCAGCCGGCCCGGGAAATCGGCATGCTCGTGGTCGACAAGACCGTCCCCGAAACGGATTACCGCGAGCACCGGGCCATATTCTGGGTGGCTCACCATCACCGCTTTACCGACCCAGAGGGAGATTTTTACCGCGCCGACCGGGATTACCTGGGCTACCACCCCGAAACCGGGGTTAAAGAAGAGCTCACTTCAGCTCACTTAACCGGGAACAATTTACTTTACCTGGCCGACAGCTACGGTATTTACGACTACGAAGAAGGCCTGGAAGTCTACGAAGAGAAGCTGCCTTACGAGCACCAGGATATCGAGCTGATCTTTGGCGGTTTTGACCGGGATGAAGCCGAAACGGCGGCCCGCTTTGCTGCGGAAGAAGGA
Organism: Syntrophomonadaceae bacterium; assembly: GCA_003553895.1. Taxonomy (GTDB): domain Bacteria; phylum Bacillota; class Dethiobacteria; order DTU022; family DTU022; genus B1SED10-74M. The sequence continues at coordinate 1,557 of PWFM01000176.1, forward strand.
AACATCCTGGTCGGGGAACACAATATTTTCGGCTACCCCACCTACCGGGACACGGAAGCGGCCCGGATCCTGCAGGACCTCTTCAACGTCCGCTACGACGGCTGGCTGGCCCGCTACTACCCCGACCTGAACCAGGCCGCCTTCTGGCTCAAGGAGCTTTACAGCAGAATTTACGGTCTCCCCTGGGATCTGCACGGACCCGGCATGGTCTTTATCCGCGAAGAAGCCCCCGATCTGGGTTGGTACCCGGATCTGGTCATAATTGAGAAGGAAGACTTCACCGGTCCCTGGCCGGTCATCGAAACGGGCGGTCATCACCTGGTGGAAGGGGCCGCATCTGGCGTACCCTACCTCTACTGGATGGAAGTGCTCCGGGTGAAGGAAAACGAGCATACCGAGATCCTTGCCTACTATGAACCGCCCCTGGATGAAGAAGCCCGCGCCCCCCTGGAGGTCCGGGGCCTGCCCGAACGCTTCCCGGCTGCCGTATCGCACAAGCCGCCCGGTGAGGCGGAACGGATCTATTTTGCCGGCGACTTCGCCGATCAGCTACCGGCTCTGCTGCCGCCGGGCCTGACCGGAAGTGCAGCTATCAAACGCTTTTTGACCTATATGCCTGGCCTGCCGGAAGAGTACCGCTTCTACTTTCAGTGGTATGAACCGGTTCTGGTCAATATCCTGCAAAACGCAGAAAAGAGGGCTGATCATGACGAATAATAACTATGAAGATCCCACGAAAAAGCCTCCTCGGGAAGAAAACCAGGTGGAGATACCGGCCGAAGCCTCTCTCCTGGTCCAGGTTTTAGACCAGGTCAGCGATGGGATTTACATTACCGACACCGAGCGCCACATTGTTTTCTGGAACCGGGCCGCTGAAAAGATAACCGGTTACAACCAGGACGAAGTGCTGGGTAAACTTTGCGCCAACGACATCCTCAACCATACCGACCTGGCAGGCAATAAGCTGTGCGGCAAAGAGCTCTGCCCCCTTTACCGGGCCATGCAAACGGGTGAGCCCCTGTACTCGCCCCTGACCGTCAAGGCCCTGCACAAGGACGGGCGGCGCCTGGTGGTGGAAGTTGGCATCACCCCCCTGCAGAGCCCCACAGGCGATGTTATCGGTGGCATCGAAATATTCCGCGATGTCAGCGCCAGGGCCGAGCTGGAGGAGAAAAAAGCCCGCTTTTTCAGCTCCCTCAGCCACGAGCTGAAAACACCGCTCTCCAACATGCAGGGTTACCTGGATCTGCTCCTGACAGAAGACGCTGGTCCCCTGAACGACACCCAGCGCGAGTTCCTTACCACGGCCTACCGGGAGGAACAAAAACTGGCCGCCTTTATCGACGAACTTCTCGAAATGGGCCGCTTTGAAGGGACCGAGTATACCTACCGGCAGGAGATCCTTGACCTGTCCGGCCTCCTTTCCAACCTGGCCCGCGGCTTCGGGGCCGCCGCCGAAAGAAAAGGCCTTCGCCTTGAAACCGACCTGGCCCCGGATCTCGCCCTCTTCGGCGACAAAGATCGACTCACCCAGGCTTTCAGCAACCTCATCGGCAATGCCGTCAAATATACTGAAACTGGAATAGTAAGCCTCAAAGCCAGCTTTGATCGGGCTTCAGACCAGATCACAGTCGAAATTGCAGACACCGGACCGGGTATTCCAAAAGAAGAACAGGAAAAAATTTTCGAGATGTTTTACCGCCTTGACTACCACCAGGGCGAAGGCACTGCCGGTACAGGGGTGGGCCTTTATATCGTCGAGAGGGTTATTTCTCGCCATGACGGGCGGATTACCATCCAAAGCGTTCCAGGAGCAGGCAGCACCTTCAGGGTTTACCTGCCCGGTTTCATTAAGCACAAAGAGGAGGGGCAGACCTGATGGGAGAACCGAAGAAAATACTGGTGGCAGAAGACGATCCCGGCCTGAACCGCCTGATCTCTTTCAAGCTCGGCCGGGAAGGCTACCGGCCCCTTTCCGTTTTCGACGGCAAAGCGGCCCTGCAGGCGGCCCTGGAAGAAGACGTCGAAGCGGTGATCCTCGACATTATGATGCCTTTTTTAGACGGTATCCAGGTCCTAAAAAGAATCCGTGCAGCAAACAGGCAGCTGCCGGTGATCATACTATCGGTTAAAAGCAGGGAAATCGACATGCATCAGGCTTTGGAGCTGGGAGCAAACGATTACATGACCAAACCATTTCAACCGGATGAGCTAATTGAACACTTAAAACAGGTCCTGGGGGAAGCATAAGCATGGATCCTTACCTTTACAACCTGCTGATTATCATTTTCATTCTGGTCACCGTTATCCTGATTATGGCCGGAGCGATAATCCTGATCCGCCTTCTCTCGGCCCGGAACCGGCGTCTTTACCGGCAGAAAGCTGAGGAATGGGAAGATATTTTCCTGGACTACCTGCATGCAGACCTCAGCCTGGAAAAAGCCTGCCGGCGCATGTCCGGCGAGAAGCGCTATTACTGGCTGTGGCATTTTTTCGCCCCCTACCTGGAGGTTTTGAGGGGAACCGATTTTGAAAAAACCAAAGCCCTGTGCCGGGAACTGGGCCTGATCGAGCACTACCGGGTTAAGCTGCGCCGCGGCCGCACCCCCGCCCGGGCCCTGGCGGCCCGGGTCCTCGGCGCCCTGCAGTGCCGAGACTCGGTGCCGGAAATGCTGCCCCTGCTCCGGAGCAAAAATCCCTTGCTTGTTCAGGCAGCCGCTCAGGGTCTGGCCCGCTCAGGTGAAGCAGAGACCTTCTTGCCCGCAGCCCGGGCCCTTCTCGGTCATACTTTTTTCACATATGAAGGGGTTACCGAAATACTAAGCTGCTTCGGCAAGGAATCCTGCCCCCTGCTTGAGGAAGGAATCAAAACAGAAGCAAAAAATCTTCCCGACCCGCACCAGTCACCCGACGAGCGGGTGCCCAAAAGAAGGCCCCGCCGGGGTGAAGCTGACCCCTCTGTCCTGGTTTCAATTATGACCGATTTACTTGGCTATTTCCGCTGTCCCGGATCTCTGACCCTTTTGGGACATCTCCTGGAAAAGGCCGATGATGAGATTACGGTTCATGTTTTAAAAGCCTTCCTTCGCTTCGGTGAAGTACCCCCCGACTTTGATCTTAAACCCTACCTGCAGCACCGCTACTGGGTGGTGCGCAACTTTAGCGCCCAAGTTTGGAAATTTACCGGCGATCGGCATGCCCTTCCTCTCCTGGAGGATTTGCTCAGCGACCGTAACTGGGGGGTGCGCTTCCATGCCGCTGAAGCGCTGCGTAGCGCCGGAGAAAAGGGCCGAAACATCTTAGTGGAACAGACCGAGGGAGCTGACGAAACCTCGGCAGCTATAAGCAGTTACGTCTTAAACCGGAGCGAGGTGTTGCAAACATTATGAGCACCTGGATTATTGTTCTCATTTTCTACAACATCTTTGTCCTGTTCTACTTTTTGGGCATTAACGGGTTTTACCTGCTCCTGGTTATAATTTCTTACCGGGATTTGCGCTTTCTGCGCACCGCAGAACGGGCGACAGACCGCTCTCGGAGCTTCCGTTCGGAGTTCTACAAACCCCTTTCGATCATCGTACCCGCCTATAATGAAGAAGCTACCATAGCCCAGACTGCCTACTCTGCCCTTTCCCTGCGCTACCCGGAGTTCGAAGTGATCATCGTCAACGACGGTTCTTCCGACGGAACCCTGCAGGTGCTGCAGGAACAGTTCAACCTGGAAAACTCGGCCCGCGATTACCGTCAGGAAATCCCCTGCCGGCATATACGAGGCACTTACACTTCCACCGATTATCCCAACCTGGTCGTGGTCGACAAGGTCAAAGGGGGTAAATCGGATGCCCTGAATGCCGGGATCAACGTCTCCCAGTTCCCGCTTTTCTGCAATATCGATTCCGACTCCCTCATTGACGCCGACTCCCTGTTAAAGATAGTCGACCTTTTTGCCAAAGACTGGCGCATCGTTGCCGCCGGGGGCACCATCAGGGCCGCCAACGACTGCCGCATCGAGGATGGCAAGGTCACAGAGATCCGCCTTTCGCCGAAGTTCTGGGTCCGCTTCCAGATCGTCGAATACCTGCGGGCTTTCCTGTTCGGCCGCTCAGGCTGGTCTTCACTGGGAGGATTGATGATCCTCTCCGGCGCTTTCAGCATATTCCGCCGCCGGGCGGTTGTGGAAACAGGCGGCTACCGGATAGATACAATAGGCGAAGATATGGAGATGGTCCTGCGGCTCCAACGGGTAATGAAAAAGATCAACCGCGAATACCGGGTGGTTTTCCTGCCCGATCCGGTCTGCTGGACCCAGGTACCTGAAAATTACGATAACCTGCAAACCCAGCGCCGCCGCTGGCAGCGTGGTTTGGCCGAGAGCCTTTTCGGCAATTTTGAAATGTTCCTCAACCCTCAGTACGGCTCCACGGGCATGATCAGCTATCCTTTTTTCTTGTTCTATGAGCTGCTGGGTCCAGTAATCGAAATAACGGGTTACCTGGTATTTATTGTTTCCATTATAACCGGTATTCTTAACCCACCTTTTGTGCTCCTTTTCCTTACTGCAGCCATCTTGCTCGGGATCTTGCTTTCCATCTCGGCCCTGCTGATGGAAGAGATCTACTACCGTCAGTATCCCCGCCTGCGCGACATATTAACTCTGCTAGGTTTCGCCGTCCTGGAAAACTTTTTTTACCGTCAGCTCCATGCCTGGTGGCGATTAAAAGGTTTGCTTGATGTCATGTTTAAAAAACGCACCTGGGGCACACTGGAGCGAAAAAGCTTTAGCGCAGCCCCGCAATCTTCCGGCAAAAGGCAGCCTTAAAACGCTTTATCTGTCGGCCCGGAAAGGGTATAATTGCTGTTACAGCAGGTTGATAAAACATCAGGAGAGAAAAGTATGCAAAAAAATAAGCCCGGAGGCGGGCGAAAAACCGGCAGCCTCTTTTGCGCCGCGGTATCGCTGATGCAAAAAAGCAGGCTCCTCCTGTTTCAGGCGACCCTCCTGTTTGCGGTCTCAGCCCTGCTTTTACCGGCGTGCGCCCCGGAAAGAAAACCGGCAGCCCTGGAAGAAGGCGAAAAGGAAATAGAAGAACAGCCCGGGATAAAAATCCTGGACTACAGGCTCCCGGAAGGCGAATTTTACAGGGGCGACACCGTCCAGGCCGAGATTACCGTGCAAAACAACACCGGGCGGGAAGAGTCATTTTTCGCCGGCTGCAGCATCAAGGATCCCTTAGGCCGTGACTTTGACCTGCCGGCCACTGCAATAAACCTGGCAGACGGGGAGAAAGATAATGTTGCTTTCAGCTGGCTTATCCCGGCCAAAACGGAGCTGGAAGATTTGATCAGCGGGCCCTACAAGGTCATTACCGCTCTCTGGTCGGAACAGCCCGGCACCGAGGGAGCGCAAAGGCTGGCCACCCTTGAAAAAGAAGCTCCCTTCCACATCCTCAACCACACCGATCACTTCACCACTTTTGATAATAACCGGTGGGAAAAAAGCAGCCATCGCCTGGGTCTCGGCCATCTAGACCCCGGTAATGTTACCACCATGGACAACAAGCTGGCTATCACCCTGCCGGAGGGAACTTACGACGGCGGGGAGATCAAGTCCGCGGCTGCCGATCACCTCTACGGCTCTTACCGGGCCAGGCTCAAACTGCCCGACGTGCCTTCATCGATCACCGGCTTTTTCCTTTATAAAGCCCCTGACTTCAAGCACGAAATTGACATCGAAATTGTAAACGGCCCCTGCGGAACGATCTGGTTTACCACCTACGCCTCTGGCGAAGTAAGCAACA